>NZCC01000010.1 GCA_002688175.1 Chromatiales bacterium | reverse complement strand
TTTCTGAGTACTTCGGCTTCTTCATCTGTAGAATCTCCTGTCATTGGAAAATTCTACTTCTAAACGCTGTTATTTTCCGGGGGGATTACCGGAGCTCCAATAGAATTCATGCCCTTATAAGGATCGGCAGCTTATCGAATCAATGTCAGTCGAAGCCCGGAAGACAATTGAAGAGGGCATGTCGGCCTGGGTGACAGTTGATAAATATATTAGTCTTTTTGAAATTCTGATAGAAAATAAATAAATACTATTCAGTGCATTCTTAAAGCAAATACTCGATATCGATAAAAGCTGAGAAATTATTATCATCCTTCTTGTCTTTGAAGCCTGACTGGCTGGCATTACCGCCCAGGGTAAATTTCCACGGTCCGTAAATACGCCGATACTTGCCGGAGAGCATGATCAGGTCTTCTGATATTTCTGTGAGTGTATTTCCGTTTGGTTCTCCCGGGTATCTGTCACTGTTGTCTTTATTCAGTTCTGCGTAGCGAATGCTCAGTTGCCAGTTGGCATCATTATGATTCTGCGAAACCAGGCCAAAGACAAATGACGTTGCATCGTTATCGTAAATGTTTCCAATCACACGACCTTCATAGCGAAGGCCCGTTTGGTAAACACTGTGCTCGTAATAACAGTCACCAATTCCTCTTTCTCGACCATCACCGCAGAAGGCAAGGCTGTCGGTGTACTCCATGAAAGCTAATATCGGCGTATCCAGAACTGTCAGCGTAGTATCGATACCAACTTGCGGGCGTGCTTTTGTCCAGAATTTTGTGCTGCTCTCGCTGCCGTCTTCAGCAAATGATTGCCCGTATATACCAATGTTGTGACCCAAAAACGGCAGGGACAGCCGGGCATCGTAACCGGCCTGCTGGTTACCCGGTTGTTCCTCGCCATTGGCGCAGTCAATACCTCCGGACCCGCTGGCACCGCAATTGTCACGGCCGAGCAGTAAATCCCGGAAGGTACCAAGGCCGCTGGGTCTGCCATCGCCAGCCCATTGAGCTAAACGGGTAATTCCGATCTCAAGGCGTTTGTGGGGTTTGAAATTAAACCGAAACCCCCATAACAAGGCATTGGGTATGGTGCGTTCATCTCCCATGTGGGCCATGAACGTGGTGACCGTCCACGGGATTTGATAATCATCGGTAAATATCAGCCTGAAAGGGGCTGCATTTCCGCGTGTCAGCGCTATGCCCGGCATTGGTCGCGCACTGTTGGTCAGGCTCAGGTTGGTATCCCATCCGGGTGCCCACCATCGGTCCTGAATACCGGCAGTAAAGACCCAGTTAAACAAGCGGCCGGCAACATAACTGCCGTCCAGTCGGAAATCATCACCGTCATCCGGGTCATGACTGTAGCCCGGAGATAATTTGAATGCCCAAAAATCACCCAGATCGCTGTAGTTAACCGTTAAACTATTCTTATCCCGAAAATCATCACCGAGACTGTGAAAACGGTTGTCATCATTGCTGAAATTTACCTTTACCGATCTGAATCTTTGTTTGGCAAAGTTAAGATGGTTCATCACATTGAAATAAGCATGGCTGGTGGGGCCATCCAGCTGTGAAATATCTGCCTTATTTAAATCATCGGAAATTGTCGCCCACATCAACGGATAAGTAGTTACCGGAGCGCTAATCACGCCTTTGTCAGCCAGGTATTGAATCTCGCTGCGTAGTGCAAGGTTTGAAGTATCGATCCAGGGTTCGGCACAAGCCAGGGTGGTGAGAAACGACAATAAGGCAGCACTCAGGGAGAGCGTGATGCCGGAGATATTTGCCTGAAAGTGCAGTAATTTCATAAACTAATGTGACCATCGAATAAGAGAATAATTCTACATTCGATAAAGATTTTACCTATTATTATTGTGAATTCCGGGTTACCTGGCGATCAACTCATAAACAGACTGGCCATGCCTCCGGTATCCTTGGCTCCGGAAGTTCGCGAGCCAACCACAAGTATGATGACACTAACCCGATATCAAATGGAAGGCGCGGAATGATAAAGGTGAAAAGTCGCTGAACCATACATACCACCATAAATCGGTGCGGTGGGGGTCACGGTTTTCTGGCAGAATACATTGATGAAACGCTATCTGTTCTATGTTTCGCAAAATTATTCTTTTCAAATACTAAGACCACTGCAACAGGCCATTTGCAATCGCGGCGATGAAGTAAGATGGTTTTTGGCAGGAAATGAAGTTAATCGGGACTATCTGTGCTCAGCCGAAGTTCAACTTGGCACCATTGCGGATATTATTGAATATCAACCATTGGCCGTTTTCGCCCCTGGTAATATGATTCCGGGCTTTATCCCGGGGCTGAAAGTTGCTTTATTTCACGGTTTTGATGTCGGGAAAATGAATCGTCGCGGTGGCGAGGACCATTTTCAGATTCGTGGTTGTTTTGATTTGTACTGCACCCAGGGTCCATCAACTACAGCAAGATTTCAGGAATTAGCTGAACAGCATGGCTATTTTCGGGTGGTTGAAACGGGTTGGCCGGCTATTGATCCTTTGTTTGATGCTGTGGACAGTGATTCAGGCAATCGTAAACCAACCATTTTACTGTGCTCAACGTTTTCCAGAAATCTGACCTGTGCGCCGCACTTGTTTGATGAGGTTGCGAGAATAAGAAACAAAGCAGATTGGCGCTGGTTGGTTCAATTTCATCCAAAAATGCCTGCGGATATTATTATCAGGTATAAAGAACTGCAAAATGAGAACTTAACATTCATTGAAACCGATGATGTTCTCCCTCTGTTGCAGCAGGCAGATCTAATGGTTTGCGACACCTCGTCAGTGCTGGTAATGTTTTTGTTATTACAAAAACCTGTTGTGACCTATAAAAATATTTCCCCTGGGCCATATATGCATGATATTTCAGAAGCTTCCGGACTGGAAAGTGCTATTGCCAACGCTTTGAAAAATCCACCGGAATTAATGCAGGAAATTAGACAATTTGCCAATCTTATCCACCCTTATAGAGATGGATTGTCAAGTGAACGAGTTCTGCAGGCTGTAGAGGAACATCTTTCCGGCAGCTTTACGCTAAAACGCAAACCGAGAAATATAATTCGAAATTTCAAGGCCAGAAAGAAGCTGGCTTATTGGCATTTATAGATCTGTTTGATGAGCCATACTAATAATAAATTGTCTGTTTGCATGCTGTGCAAGAATGAACAGGAAAAGCTGGCAAAGTGTCTTGCCTCGATAACATTTGCTGATGAAATAGTGGTCCTGGACTCTGGTAGTACAGACAACTCTGTGGATGTGGCCCGGCAATTTTTAGCAAAGGTATTTATTCGTGATGACTGGCCGGGTTTTGGGGAGCAACGTCGACACGCAGAGGATTTGACCTCCAATGACTGGATTCTGATGGTCGATGGTATGGAAGGATTGGTTTCCTGATTGCCGGCATTCAAATGCAGTACACGTTTAATAAATATATGTTGTTGCTTCTGAAATACAGATTGGCTGGAGAAGATTCAGCTCAGTAATATTTTTTAACCATGGAAGAAATGTGAAAAAAATTATTAAAATTATTGCGGCTATTGTCATTTTTGTGCCGCTGCTTATGTACGGTTGGCTCTTGTATTCTACAAAGGTAAACCTGGCATCACCGACGCAAGAGGCTCTGGCAGCATTAGTCGAGGATGATGCGGTTCGTGTTGAAACAGGTGACTGGTTGGTCATGCGGCCCGCGACATCGGAGCCGAAAGCCGGTTTGATTTTATATCCCGGTGCAAATTGTGATATTCGTGGCTATGCATCAGTTTTACGCAGCGTAGCAGCGCAGGGTTACCTGGTAATAGCGGTAAGCATGCCATTCGATTTTTCGATTTTCTCTCCGAATAAAGCCGACGAGGTTCGAGCTGCCTATCCCGAAATCAGCCAATGGGTAATCGCGGGCCATTCAATGGGCGGTGCAATGGCCGCACGGTTTGCATTCTTGAATGAAGAAAATCTCGCCGGATTGATCTTGTGGGATTCATATCCACCCGCGGCAAATAGCCTGGCCGATTCCAAATTGCCCGTAGTGCATGTGCACCGGGCTACTTTGGAGGGTCTGGCGCCGCAAAGTTTTACGGAGATGAAATATTTGTTTCCAGCAAACAGTCAGTGGGTGCCCGTTCCGGGTGGTTTGCATATGTATTTCGGCTCATTCAATGGAGGCGGTTATCAGGAAACCTGGGAGGCTGGTATTGAAAGGGACGCGCAGCACGCAATTATTGTTACTGCAACCCTGGACGGACTGGCGCAGATGACCCGGCCTTAGAAGCGGTTGCGACCTTAATGTCCGTCGTACCGTGCAACGGCCTCTGCCGGCGGTATCTTTAACTGCAAGCTCGGCCTGTCATAGCCGACGAATGGACGGCTTATGCAAAGCTGATCCGCAACAACCCATGTTTGAATTAGTATGGTTTGTCGGTTCGTTCAATTCGAACCGATGGCAGAAAAACTAATAACTAACCCGTAAACCTGCGCGAAGGAAGCAAATATGAAGAGCACGGATCAGGATCTGGTTGGGAACGGCCTCAGTCGCCGGACCGTACTGGCCAGTGTGGCCGCAGCTGGTGTCACGTCGTGTGGAGGAGGGCAAATGACCAGGGCAGAACAACCGGAAAAAACTGAACTCGAGATCGCTAACGAAAAACTGGTTAACAATTTTTGTCGGGACTGGGCATTACGTGACATAGAGGCTTTGCGGCCTTACCTTGCCGAAGATCTGCTCTATCAGATTGCGCCTGGGCAGCCCCTGATCAAATCGCGAGATCAATTCGAAAAGCAGATGGGCGATTGGCTCAAGAGCCTCGCATCCGTGCACTGGGACATTTTACGATCACACGTAATTGGACCAGTGGTGATAAATGAACGGATCGATCACTTTAATGCGCCGGAAGATGGCAAGGGACCCAGCATGCGGTTCCAGATCGTCGGGCATTTTTTCATCGAGGATGGGGTTATCAAGGTCTGGAAAGACTGGCCAATACCCGGCGCCGAGCAGTTTATCGGTTAGCTGATTTTCGTGTGCCGCCGTTGCTTTTGCATTCCATCATGCGCTGTGATGATCGTGGTACTTCACGCCACTTGCTTATAAGCTGTCTGGCGAGTGG
Source organism: Chromatiales bacterium (assembly GCA_002688175.1). Taxonomy (GTDB): domain Bacteria; phylum Pseudomonadota; class Gammaproteobacteria; order Steroidobacterales; genus SMWD01. The sequence goes on along the minus strand of NZCC01000010.1, from coordinate 30,935 downwards.
AGTAGTGTGCCAGGTAAGCGCCTCAAGAGACTAAAAGTCCGGCATTGATTCGGGCACAATAGCGTCCTTCGATCAATCAGCCATAGTCAGAATTAGTGCTAAAACAGGATTTAACAATGTCCGCTAACATACAGGAATCTAAAGATATTATTGATCAGCTTCGCGCTATTTGCGGAGCGGAGCATGTGTTGACGGATGATGCCGATCGCGAGTTTTTTGCGATGGATGTTTACCGATCGCGTGAATTACCGCTTGCCGTTGTGCAGCCCGGCAGCGTCAGTGAACTGCAGGATGTCGCGCGTATTGCATCGGCGGCCGGCGTGGCGTTGGTACCACGCGGCGGTGGCGCATCGTACACGGATGGATATCTGCCGGCCACGAGTAATTCTCTGTTGATCGATACCGAGCGCATGAATGCGATCGTTGAAACCAATACAGAAGATATGTACGTAACGGTCGAGCCGGGTATCACTTGGGCGGAGATGACCGCAGCGTTGGCCGAACAGGGTGTGCGCACGGCATTCTGGGGACCGTTCTCGGGTTTGAGGGCAACCGTTGGCGGGTCGATGTCGCAGAATGCAGTCAGTCTCGGTTCGGGTAATTACGGTTGTTCCGCCGACACAGCACTTTCATTCGATATTGTCGTGGCCAATGGCGAGATTCTGAGCACCGGTTCCAAGGCGATGGATAAGGCATCGCCGTTCTTCCGTCATTACGGGCCGGACTTGACCGGCCTGTTTACCGGTGATGCGGGTGCGTTCGGCATCAAGGCCCGGATCACCCTACGTCTCATTCAAGTACCGGCCTGTTCGGGTACGGCCTCGTTCGGCTTCACGCATTTTGATGCCATGGCCGATGGCATGACCAACGCGGCACGGACCGGAGCCGCTGCCGATTGCTTCGGTCTCGATCCGAAACTCCAGCAAGGCCAGCTCGGTAGCACCAATACGAAGGACGCGGTCCAGGCAGTCTGGGCGGTCCTGAAAACGTCGACGAATCCAATTGATGGTTTCGTCCGGGTTCTGAAAATGGCATTGGCCGGCAAGCGATTCCTGACCGGCTTCGATTATTCAGCGCACTATGTCGTTGAGGGTTCAAGCCAGGCGGAGATCCGTGCCAAACTCGCGATCATCCGTAAAGCCATGGCTGGCCACGGTACAGAGATCGCCAATACGATACCGACGGTGTTGCGGGCGATGCCGTTCATTCCGCTGTATCCCATACTCGGACCGCGTGGCCAGCGGTGGGTGCCGATGCACGGGATTTTGCCTTTCTCCAGGCTCAAGGAATTAAATCGGCGTATCAGTGAGGTGCATGCCACGCACGCGGTGAAAATGGAATCACTGAAAATTGAGAAGGCAGCGATGTTCACGAGCATCAGCACGAACGGATTTTTGTATGAGCCGGTTTTTTACTGGGAAGATGACCGGACGCCGTATCACAAGCGCTACCTGCCACAGGAATATCTCGATATGCTGCCGGAATATGCGTCAAACCCGGAGGGTCGCGCTTTTGTCGGTGAGTTGCGCGCCATGATCCAGGAAATTTTCTGTGATCTGGGCGCCGTTCATATGCAGGTTGGCAAGAGTTATCCGTACCTGAAGGGCCGCCAGGGTCAGGCGACGCAGATCCTCAAGGATGTTAAAAAGAGCCTTGATCCGGATGGCCTGATGAACCCGGGGGCACTCGGCGGTCTAGAAGGCTGACGAACATTTGCGCGTCGAAGAGGCGTGTGGAACGCGGTACAGCAGTGCAAGGGTCTGTCGCATTAGTTCATTAATTATTATTTCAGAGATTTCATATGTTGATGTCTAGATTATTTGTCGCGGGTTCAGCTGTTCTAATCTGTATTTTGTCAGGGTGTGGTGGCGAACAGTCGGCCACGGCCAGCCCGGACACAGCTGCACCGCTTGCTATCAGTGACCTGCTGGCCTCGGCCGATATCAAGCGTGGCCAGACTATGTTTTTCCAATGCCGTGCCTGCCACAGCCTTGAAGAAGGTGGCATGAACAAGGTAGGCCCGAATCTGTACGGCGTATTTGGCCGTAAGGCCGGCCTTGTACCCGGTTTCGTCTTCACGGATGCGTTAAAGAATACCGATGTCGTTTGGACGGTGGAGGCCATGGACGGGTGGCTGGCGCGGCCGAGTGATTTTCTGCCGGGAAACCGGATGGTTTTTGTCGGTGTCAAGGATGCCCGGGAACGGGCCAATCTGATTGCTTACCTGCAGCAGGAAACCGGGGCCAATAACCTGTTGCCCGATTCGGATTGATCAACACGAAATCGTGTCGCAGGCGGCAGGATGCCACTCTTGTGTAATTAACCGATGCCCCAGCCGCCAGCGGTATAGCCTTTCGGTAACCCGGCATCCGGTGTAAAACCGTACATATCTTCATCGGGTAAGGCGGCGATGACGATCTCGCGGACTTTTAGCAGTTTATCCAGATCAATACCGGTCCTGAGTCCCATTGCATCCAGCATGAAAACAAGGTCTTCGGTTACGATGTTGCCGCTCGCACCGGGTGCGAAGGGGCAACCCCCAAGACCGCCCAGCGAGCTGTCAACAGTCGTAATGCCTTCTTCTAGTGCCGCGACCACGTTGGCCAGTCCAAGGCCGCGGGTATTGTGCAGGTGGACGCCATCGAGTTTGTCGGCGCCGACTTCGGCGCGTAAAAGTCGGATCAGGTGCCTTAATTGCGTCGGGTTGGCGTAACCGGTGGTGTCCGACAGGCTCAGTTCATCGACACCGGCCTCGACGAGTCGTACGGCAAGATCAATAACCTGTGATTCGGGGACTTCGCCTTCAAGTGTGCAGCCGAAGGCAGTTGACAGACTGCCTTCAAAGCCTGGCCGTTGGTCTGCCGGCAGCGTGGCCAGTAATTCAGAGATCTTGCGGACATCCTCGATGACCTGATCATGGGTTTTTTTCAAGTTAGCCTGGCTATGCGTCTCGCTGCACGACAGGGGCAGGCCAATTTTGTCAGCGCCGGCCCTGATTGCATTTTCAGCGCCTTTGAAATTTGGCACGAGCGCAACGACATCAAGTCCAGGGATCGTTTTGGCGTGGGCGACGATTTCAGCTGCGTCAGCCATCTGTGGCAGCAGTTTCGGCGGTACAAATGACGCTACCTCGATTTCCCGCACGCCGGCTGCAGCTTCGGCGTTGATCCAGGCTTTTTTTGCCTCGGTCGGCATGATGGCCTTGACGCTCTGCAGTCCGTCGCGTGGACCGACCTCACTGATGAGGATATCGATGTCGCTCATTTCAATGTCCTTATTAATTTTAGGGCATAATCCACGGCTCCGGGTTCAGACCCCGTTGAGATCAACCAGAGCTTTGCTCCGGGCATGAAATCATAACGAAAAGGCTTCAGGATGTCAGACAATCAAGCATTGCCACTCTCCGGCATCAAGGTCGTAGAATTTACTCACATGGTCATGGGTCCCGCAGCGGGCCTGATGCTTGCCGACCTTGGTGCCGACATCATTCGGATCGAGCCGGCCAAGGGTGATAGCACTCGTCGGTTGCCCGGCTCAGGGGCCGGATATTTCCCAATGTATAACCGCAACAAGCGAAGCCTGTGTGTTGATTTAAAATCTGCAGCTGGCAAGGAACTCGTTCTGAAGCTCGTTGGCGAGGCTGATGTTCTGATCGAGAACTTCCGGCCCGGCACGATGGATCGACTCGGCTTTGGTTATGCTGCGCTGAAGGCCCGCAACTCGAAGCTGATTTATTGTTCCGAGAAAGGTTTTCTGAGTGGTCCTTACGAACAACGCACGGCACTGGACGAGGTTGCTCAGATGATGGGGGGTCTTGCCTACATGACGGGTCCGCCCGGACAGCCGTTGCGAGCCGGGGCGTCGGTCATCGACGTGCAGGGCGGCATGTTCGGCGCAATCGCCATCCTCGCGGCACTGCACCAGCGCGCTGAGACGGGTCAGGGGCAGCAGGTCATCGCATCTTTGTTTGAGAGTACCGTGTTCCTGGTTGGTCAGCATATGGCGCAATACGCTGTGACCGGCACGGCTGCGGCGCCGATGCCGGCGCGCGTATCGGCCTGGGCTATTTACCAGGTTTTCGAGACTGCCGATGATGATCAGGTATTTGTCGGTGTCGTCAGTGACAAGCAATGGAAACTACTCTGCGATGCATTTGGTCTCGAAGAATTGAGTGCCGACGAAACGCTGGCGACAAACTCTGATCGTGTTGCGAGCAAGGAACGCCTCGTGCCGATCATTCAGGATACGTTCAGGCAATATGCGAAGCTGGAGTTGATGGAAAAACTCGAGAAAACCGGGTTACCGTTTGCGCCGATCACCAGACCGGAAGATTTATTTGATGATCCACACCTCGCTGCAAACGGTGGACTGTTGCCGATCACCGTGACTGATGGCGAACTGACCGGCAAGCAGTCGAAACTGCCCGGGTTGCCGATAGAGATGGACGGTCGTCGTTTCGGTATTCACCGTCCGGTACCGCGCAAGGGCCAGCACACGCGGGAGATCATGGCCGAGGCCGGTTACTCGGACGCTGAGATCAGCGCGATGATTGAACAGGGTACGGTCGGCGCGGAGTGATAAAGACATTTGACGTCAATTAAGGTGAATTACGACACTACTCCGATGACAATATGTTGTTGCAGGCTGTGATTGCTGGGCAGGGCATCACGCTCGCTCGCGAGATCATTGCTCAGGATGAGCTTGAAGCAGGTCGCCTTGTCCGGCCGTTCGAGGAGAGTATCCTGTCCGTGTTTCAGTATTTCTTTGTGTGCTCGCCGGAACAACTCGACGAATCAAACATCCAGGCATTTCACAACTGGTTGCAGCGTGAGCTGCATGGATAAAATAAGTTGCTACTGCGGAAAATAACGGGCTGTTATCTACAGGTAAATCCACGGCCGCTTTAGCCGGTCCTGTGCCTGAAAAGCCAGGATTTCATCGTCACGCTTCATCGTGACTGCAATGGTATCGAGTCCTTCCATCAGCATTTCCTGATCAGACGGCGCTATGTCGAAGGTGTTGGTCAGTTGGTCGGGCGTTGTAATTATTTTTTTCTCAAGATCGATATTAATCTGATTATTTTTCGGGTCTTCTGCTACCAGTGCCGCAAGTGCCTGGACCCGCCCTTCGGGCAGGACAGCCGGCAGGATGCCATTGCGAACGCAATTGGCGTAAAAAATTGTACCGAAACTCGGGGCAATAATTGCACGAATACCCCATTCGGCCAGCGCCCAGGCAGCGTGTTCTCGCGATGATCCGCATCCGAAGTTGGTTCCGGCCAACAGGATTTGTGCCTGGCGGTAGGGTTCCTGGTTCAGGATGAAGTCCGGGTTTTCATTGCGACTGCCCGGTTCCGTATAGCGCCAGGCGGCAAACAGGCCTTCCCCCAGCCCTTCCTTGGACACGCGTTTCATCTCGCGGCTCGGGATAATTGCATCGGTATCGATGTTGATCCGCAGAAGTGGCGCAGCGATCGCCGTCAGTGTCGTGAACTTATCCATGAATCATGGCTCCAGTGTCCGTACATCTGTCAGGCAACCCTTGATGGCCGATGCGGCGACTGTCGTCGGACTTGCAAGGTGGGTTTTTGTGCCCGGCCCCTGACGATTTTCAAAATTGCGGTTGGTGCTGGAGACAGTTCTCTTGCCGAGACCGAGGTTATCGCCACCGGCGTAGAAACACATCGAACAACCTGGCTCACGCCATTCAAAACCAGCCGCTGTGAAAATCTTGTCGAGTCCTTCCGCCTCGGCCGCCTTTTTGACCTGGCCTGAACCCGGCACACAGATCGCCTTAATGCCGTCCGCTACCTTGTGCCCTTTCAGGATCGCGGCTGCGTTACGCAGGTCGCTGAGCCGGCTATTCGTACACGAGCCTATAAAGGCTGAATCGATCGGCAGACCCGCAAGTTGTGTGCCTGGTTCAAGATCCATGTATTCGAGGGCTCGCTCGATCGACTGACGATGATTGGTATCCGGTTCGTCGGCCGGGTCCGGGACAATGCCATCGATACCGGTTTCATGCTGTGGACTGGTACCCCATGTGACTTGCGGTACCAGTGCGCTGCAATCAATCACAGTTTCTTTATCAAAGCTGGCATCGTCGTCGCTCGGTAAGGTCTGCCAGTAGGCGAGCGCCTGTTCCCAGGTATGACCTTTGGGGGCATACGGTCGACCGGCGAGGTAAGCATAGGTTGTCTGGTCTGGCGCGATGATGCAGCTCCACGCGCCGAATTCCACGGCCATGTTGCACAACGTGAAGCGGGCTTCCATCGGCAGAGCGCGGACTGCTTCGCCGGCGAATTCGATTGCGTAGCCGACACCGCCCGATGCCGTGTGCCGGCCAATCAGGTGCAGAATCATGTCTTTGGCCGTAACCCCATAGCCGGGTTGCCCGGTAAACCGTACGCGCATTGTCTTTGGTTTCTTGACGGCCAGGGTCTTGGTCGCCATCGCATGTTCGCATTCTGTCGAACCGATGCCCCAGGCCAGTGCGCCGAGTGCACCCTGGGTGCAGGTATGGCTATCGGGGCAAACAAGTGTCAGACCGGGCAGGGCGATGCCTTGTTCCGGAGATACAACATGCACGATGCCCTGTCGGTCATCGCCGAGATCAAACAGGTTGACGCCGGCAGCATGTGCTGCTTTGCGCGTGGTTGTGATGAATGCGCTACCGCCGGGCACCATTGTGTCATCGGTGCGACCGGGTATGGTGTCGACGATGTGATCCATGCAGCCAAATACCTGCTCGGGGTTACGCACAGTGCGCCCGGCGGCTTCGAGACCTTGCAGCGCGATACTGCCGGTTCTTTCGTGAAAGAATACCCGGTCGATATATATCAGCTGGTTGCCGTCTCCAAGGTCAGCAATGCTATGTGCTTCCCACAGTTTCTCAATAATTGTTTGACCCATGTCTTGTTCCCGGGACCGGTGGTTCGATAATCCGGCCAGTCTGCAGCCATCATGTCAGGTAATAAACTCTAAATCATAGCAAAGCCCGGTATGTCATTGGTGTGCCGAGGCGTGATCCTGATGCCCTGCAATGGTTGGAGCTTGAGTATTTGATCTCACCGGAGCTGCGAGACCGTTATAATGGCAGCAGATTGATTGCGGACCGGAGGTCCACAGCATGTTGTCGCATATAGACAAAAAGAATCAGCCAACGATGGTGGATGTCGGCGGCAAGAAAGAAACGCAGCGTACCGCACATGCGATGGCGGTCGTGTATTTGCCTGAACCAGTGCAGGCGATTATCAAGGATGGCGATATCACGACCCCGAAGGGGCCGGTTTTTCAAACGGCAATCATTGCCGGAACGCTCGCGGCGAAAAAGACTCATGAGTTGATTCCGTTCTGTCATCCGATCGGCCTCGACGGCTGCAAGATCAATATCGAACTCGATGATGACGGGCGTGCGGTCATTGATTGCCGGACCAATGTCGTGCACAAGACCGGGATTGAAATGGAGGCGCTTACCGGTGCCAGTGTTGCGGCGCTGACAATCTATGATATGTGTAAGGCGCTGTCCCACGATATCGTGATTGGTGAGGTACGACTGATCAGCAAGACCGGTGGCAAAAGTGACTACGCCAGTCCGGCATAATGTGATTGATGCCAAGCGGTCCCGCTAATAAAAATTCTCCACCGGTGCTCGGTCTCGTGCTGACCGGTGGGCGGAGTCGGCGATTCGGTCGGGATAAAGCCGGAATCAAAATTGACGGGCAGGTTCAGTTGACGCGAATCTTTGCTCTCATTGACAGCGTTTGCGAACGTACTTATGTCTCGATTTGCGCCGAACAAGTTGATGAGGAATTGCGCAGGCACTATTCGCTGATCATTGATGAACAGCCCGAGCTTGGGCCGGCCGGCGGTATCCTGGCAGCCCATGCCTATAGTCCTGATGCGGCCTGGTTGGTTACTGCCTGTGACATGCCATTACTTGACGCGGCATCAATTCGTCTGCTGATCGATTCGCGGCGGTCAGAAAAAGCCGCCACAGGCTACCGCAGTCCATTGGATGGTCTCCCGGAGCCGTTGTGTGCAATCTGGGAACCCGCTACGCTTAAAAAGTTCCGGCAGCGAGCAGCGTCGGGTGGTGATCTGAGTCCACGCAACATGCTGGCTGATATGAATACTGAATTAATTACTGCGACTGATGATCGAGTGTTGGCGAATGTAAACACGCCGGCCGATCTTGATCATCTTAAGCTCAGCGAGCTTGACAGCTGAGGTCTGGTCCGGCCAGACCTGGAAAGAAATACCTGAAGAGAAATATATGAGTGACAAGAAGAAAAGTGGTGTAAGCCGTGCTGATGCGGAGGCTGCAGTCAGGACGTTGCTTGACTGGATTGGCGAAGACCCTGATCGCGCGGGAATCAAACGCACCCCCACGCGGGTTATTGAGTCATTCGGTGACTGGTTTGCCGGTTACGCTATGGACCCCTATGAGTTACTCGGCAATTCCTTTCACTCCGTCAACGAATATGACCGAATCGTTACCCTGGTGGGCATCGATTTTGCATCTCATTGCGAGCACCATATGGCCCCGTTTCTTGGCCGTATTCACCTGGCCTACCTGCCGAACAAGCGGTTGGCCGGGATCAGCAAATTGGTACGGGTTGTTGAGGCGTATACAAAACGTTTGCAGGTTCAGGAGCGATTGACGGCAGAGATCGCTAAATGTATCAATGATACGCTCGAACCGCGTGGCGTAGCTGTTATCGTTGAGGCACAGCATCAATGTATGACCACGCGTGGTGTGAATAAAACCAATATCAAGATGGTGACAGATGAAATGCTCGGCGCATTCAGGGATGATGATCGTATTCGTGCCGAGTTCATGCATGCGGTTGGACAAGTCGGCTAAACTACTGGGTTAACTTCTTAAGATAAATACAATTGATTTTTTATGGCACTCATTATTGACACAATAGAAAACGCCAAGGCCCTTGAAGGTAAGGAAATTGGTGTATCGGAATGGTATCTGATTGATCAGGATCGCATTAATCGGTTTGCTGAGGCGACAGACGACCATCAATGGATTCATGTTGACGTAGAACGTGCCAAACGGGAACTGCCGATCGGATCAACGATCGCGCACGGTTACCTGTTGACGGCATTGTTTCCGGCATTAGCCGAGAAGATAGTCATATTCAAGGGTGAACGAGCGATCAATTACGGGCTTAATAAGGTCAGGTTCAAGCAGATGGTGCCGTCAGGTAGTCGTGTTCGGCTGCGGAGCATTCTGAAATCAGCGCGCAAGAGAGCGGGCGCCCTGCAAATTATTCTGGAGAGCACGATGGAAGTCGAAGGACAAAGCAAACCAGCCTGCGTTGCCGAAACTATCGCTCTCTATTTCGTGTGATCTGCTGCTCACCGGGCAAGACAGTCAGTCAATCAGCAGTCCGGGTCTTTAGCAGATAGAGAAAAGCACGAATGCGTTCCGCATTCGCACCCATGTCACCCATGCCGACCCGCGACTTGGAGCGAACGTCGACCCTTGTGCCCGGATTGTTTGGTGTTAGCCGAATGACAACATCATCTTTAAATCGAAACCATGTTGACGTATCAGTGGCTTCGATGTGCCCCATAGCCTGATCGATTGCCACGATATCCCAGCCAAGTACACGCACGACCTGTTCGGCTTCAGTGAGCACTTCGTCAACCGGTTTGTCGATTGTCAGCGTCATGAGATCAGGATAAGCGGCCTGCTGTTGTTCTGCGGTATCGGCACCAGCGTATTCGGGCGGGTTAGGTGCTTCGGCACGTAATGGCAGGATTGCTATGAATGCCGGCGGGTTACTGATGTCGGTCGTGAGGTCATGAATGGGTGGCGCACCGGACGTGTCCGGTCGCTGGCTCATTGTTGTGCTGATGATGATGATGCTGATGGTCAGTGCGCTCCATGAGTACAATGCAGAGGCTTCACCCGCTGTACCCATGCTGATCACAATGCCAACTGTTGTCACCAGTACCGTAAGTATGAATATGAGGAAGGCAAATCCAAAAAACAGGAAAGATGTGATTGGCTGCAGTAACTCGAATCTGCTGCCCGCAAGGCTTACGATGATCAGTACGATACCGGCCAGTGCAAGCCAGGTGCCGATTTGGCACCAGCGTGTGCCGCGTGCCCGCGGGATTCTATTGGAGTTATTCATTATTGCTATCACCCTTTCCGTCGAGCTTATGCACAACATTAACACAGACTTTTTGGCTTAAATCGAGTTATTGGCCTGGGCTTCCGACCCTGTTTTGTTGTACACGGCGTAGAATGACCCCAGTTCCTGAGACCGGATACCGCTATGGATCAGACACTCACAGATTTACTCAGCTTGCTGGGCCTGGAGAAAATTGAGCACAATATTTATCGTGGCGAGAGTCACGATATTGGCACACCACAGGTTTTCGGTGGGCAGGTTTTGGGCCAGGCCCTGTCGGCTGCCAGCAAGACCGTAACGGAGAGGATCGTGCATTCATTGCACGCTTATTTTCTGCGCCGCGGCGATATTAATGCACCCATCATCTACCAGGTAGATCATGCTCGCGATGGTCGGAGTTTTTCTAATCGACGAATTGTCGCCATTCAGCACGGCAGGCAAATATTCAATATGACGGCATCATTCCAGATTCCCGAGGACGGGCTTGAGCATCAGAGTGCGATGCCGGAAGTGCCCGGTCCTGATGGGCTTATGGATATCGTCGATCTGCGACCTGCCGAACTTGAAAAATGGCCGGAAAGATTGCGTCGTTTTCTTGAGACTCCGCGTCCGTTTCATATGCGCCCGGTCCGGGGTGATGATGCAGGCAGCGGAAGTCTTGAACCAGTCCAGTATGTGTGGATGAAGGCCATTGATTCGTTGCCGGACGAACCTGATTTGCACCAGGTCATGTTGGCTTACATTTCGGATTTGCAGTTACTTGGTACTGCGACACTGCCACATGGTGATCGGAATTTTATGCGTGAAAATTTGCAAATGGCCAGTCTCGATCACGCCATGTGGTTTCATAAGCCAAGTCGTGTTGATGAGTGGTTATTGTTTGCCTATGACAGTCCGCGGGCTGCAGGAGCAAGGGGGCTGGCGCGGGGATTGATATTTGATCAGTCAGGTGTGTTGGTTGCGTCGACGGCGCAGGAAGGGTTGATTCGGTTGCGTTGATGGTTTCCTTGGCAATTGGGGTTGCTGCGGTTTGACTTTTTCCCTGGGCGGTATTTTTCCGTCAGGTATCCTTCTGAAACCTTAAAGCAGCTTGCTGCGTTTCAGAAGGGTATACGGACACAAAATACCGTCCAGGGAAATCCCAACCGCCAGAAAATCACAGCTAATCTTGTGTTGGTAAAAAAATTAGCGACCCGCTAACCCCAAAGGGTTAGTGTCATGATTGGCAATAGCGAGCCATCGGCAGTCGGTCAGACTTTAATTTTCAGGCGCCTGATTCATTGCCCTAAGTTTGCGTCGATAGCGCTCTGAACGTTCGATATAGCGTGTCGCATAGCGGGGCAGGGTCGAGATTTCCTCGGCGGTTAGTTCACGAATTATCTTGGCGGGCGCACCCAGTATTAGTACGCCATCGGGGAACTTTTTGTGCTCGGTGACCAGCGCATTGGCGCCGACGATTGAGTTGGCGCCAATGTGGGCATGATTCAGGATTGTAGTGCCGATGCCGATCAGTGAATGGTGGCCCACCCGACAGCCATGCAGCATGACCTGGTGTCCAATGGTGACGTATTCATCAAGCTTCAGTGGTGCGCCCGGGTCGCAGTGTAAGACTGAGTTGTCTTGTACATTAGAGCCACGGCTGATCGTGATGCGATCAACATCGCCACGCACTACGGCACCGAACCATATGCTGGTGTCTTCCTCGAGGATGACATCGCCGATGACGTCCGCTGACGGTGCAATGTAGCAGCGGTTGTGAATCTCCGGGCTGAGTTTGTCCAGCGCGTAAATCATGTTGGCGGATTGACCTTTACTTGCCCGCAGCTTGTTGTGCGACGGCTGCTGCGGCCTGCTTGATTGCTTCTGGATCACCGAGAAATGCCCGGCTGGTTGGGGCCAGGTTGTTGTCCAGTTCATACAGGATGGGCACACCGGTAGGTATGTTGAATTCCGTAATATCTTCGTCAGAGATGCCATCAAGCATTTTGACCAGTGCGCGCAGGCTATTACCGTGAGCTGCGATCAATATATTTTTGCCATCCCTGAGCTGAGGTGCAATATTTTGTTCCCAGTACGGCTGCACGCGTTCGAGCGTAGTTTTCAGTGACTCGGTTGCCGGCAGGTTGTTGATACCGGCATAGCGTGGGTCATGACAGGGGTGACGCTGATCAGATGTTTCCAGTGCCGGTGGCGGAATGTCGTAACTGCGGCGCCAGATCTTGACCTGGTCCTCGCCATGTTGTTCCGCCGTCTCGGCCTTGTTCAGGCCCTGCAGGGCTCCGTAATGGCGTTCATTCAGTTTCCAGGAGCGTTCGACCGGGATCCACATCAGGTTCATCTCATCGAGGATGATCCACAAGGTGCGAATCGCACGCTTGAGAACAGAGGTGTAGGCGAGGTCGAAGGTGAAATCGAGTTGCCCCAGCAATTGTCCGGCTGATATTGCTTCTGCCAGTCCTTGTTCAGTCAGATCGACGTCATGCCAGCCTGTAAACAGGTTTTCAAGATTCCAGGTACTTTGCCCGTGCCGGCACAGGACTAATTTTCCCGCCATTTAGCAGTCTCCGAATGATAACCAAGGCGAGCTAGTGTAGCAGGCCGTCCGCTGCAACAGGTGGCCGAAATATTACTCAAGGTCGATGCGGAGCCGCCAGGTAATCGTGTGACTGCATCTCCCACAACCGGCTTTGTGTACGTTCGAATTCACGATTGAGGTGCCGGCCTGAATAAATTTCCGCAATCGGTGCTGCAGCAGCGATAATCAGTTTGACTCTGCGGTCATAGAATTCATCGACGAGCGCGATGAAGCGACGGGCTTCATTCTCTTTCAGAGAATCAAGGATTGGCAGGTCAGACAGGATGATCGTCTGGAAGCTACGAGCAATCTCGATGTAATCATTCTGACTGCGCGGACCATCGCACAATGCGGTGAAATCAAACCAGGCAATGCCGTCCGCGCGACGGCGAAGCGGGATCCTCCGGCCATGTACCTCGATCGATTGATTCTTGGTGCCCGGTTCCGGTGCGATACATTCGAAGTAGCTGACAAGGTTGTGTGTGGCTTCGTCGTCAAGTGGCGAGTGATAGATTTCGGCCTGTTCCAGTACCCGTAGCCGATAATCGGTGTCACCGTTAACTTCAATTATTTCAGTTTTCAGCTTCAGCAGTTCAATGGCCGGCAAGAACTGCTGGCGTTGCAGGCCGTCCCGGTATAACTCATCGGGGGGAATATTTGATGTTGCGATCAGTGTGACACCGTGGCGAAAGAGGGCATCAAGCAATCTGCCCAGGATCATCGCATCCGCAATATCCGCAACAAAGAATTCATCAAAACAGATTACACGAGCGCGTTGAGCCAGGTTCCTGGCGACTGTTTCAAGCGGGTCAGTTTGATTGTCGAGTTGCTTAAGCTGCTTGTGTACATAATACATCATGCGGTGAAAATGCTGTCGTAGCTTGTTTTCAAACGGCAGACTGTCGAAGAACAGGTCCATGACAAAGGTTTTGCCGCGGCCGACGCCACCCCATAGATAGGCGCCGGGTACGGGCGCTGGCTGGTTGGTGCTGCGCAGGGATCGCAGGAAGCCTGGTCGCGGGAACCTGCTGTGTGATGTAGCCAGTAGTTCACTGCGGATACGTTCCAGTGCTGCCACGGACTCTAGTTGAGCAGCATCGGCGGTAAATCCATGCTCGTTCAGGGATTCTATGTAGAGATCGTGCAGATTCATCCGGTAACTGTACCGTACAATACAGATAGAGTTCGGTGGTGCAGTTGGCAGCAACAGGTATGGGAAATGTCTGAACGAGAATCTATGGAATTCGATGTCGTGATTGTTGGCGGCGGGCCGTGCGGACTGGCCGCAGCTTGTCGTTTGATGCAACTAGCCGACGATGCGGGTCAGGAATTGAATGTTTGTCTCGTCGAGAAAGGTTCTGAAATCGGCGCGCATATCCTGTCAGGTGCTATTTTCGAGTCGCGGCCGCTTGATGAGTTATTTGCCGACTGGCGTGAACGGCAGGCCCCGGTGAAAGTGCCGGTAACCGGCGATAAAGTCCATTTCCTGTCAGGCGACAGTGGCGCGCTGCAGGTACCTGATTTTTTTGTACCGAAGCCGGCGCGCAATCACGGGAATTTTATCATCAGCCTTGGCGAGTTGTGCCGCTGGTTAGGTGATCAGGCCGAGGCGCTCGGGGTTAATATTTTCCCCGGGTTTGCCGTAGCCGAAGTACTGTATGAAGAGGGTCGCGTCGTTGGCGTTGCTACCGGTGACATGGGTCGTGATGCAGCGGGGAAGCCGAAGACGACTTTCGAGCCGGGCTATGAATTGCGGGCACGATATACATTATTTGCGGAAGGCTGTCGCGGTAGCCTTGGCAAGTCACTCATGGATGAATACGGGCTGCGGGATGATTGCGATCCACAGCACTATGGCATCGGTATCAAGGAAATCTGGACTGTCGATCCGGATAAGCACCACGAGGGACGTGTCGAACACACCTTCGGGTGGCCATTAGTCAATATCGAGGGTGGCGGCTTTCTGTATCACGCCAGGGATAATCAGGTATATCTCGGCCTGATTGTTGCCTTGAATTATGCCAATCCGCACTTGAGTCCATTTGATGAGTTTCAGCGCTGGAAGCATCACCCGGTTATTCAACGTACGCTCGAGGGCGGGAAGCGCATCTCATATGGCGCGCGTGCGGTGAATAAGGGTGGACTGCAATCCATACCGAAGCTCGTATTTCCGGGTGGCTTACTCGCCGGTTGTGAAGCCGGATTCTTGAATGGAGCCAAGATCAAAGGGACGCATACAGCGATGAAGACCGGCATGCTTGCCGCCGAATCAATTTTTGCTGCACTTTCTGCCGGCGAAAACGCACCGGTGGTTCTGCAGGATTATGAGGAGCGGGTACGTTCGTCATGGGTCTACGAAGAGTTGCATCGTGCCCGTAACTTCGGCCCGGCCATGAAGAAATTCGGTATGTTGCTCGGTTCTGCATTTATCTGGATCGATCAGAATATTTTTAATGGTCGTTTGCCTTTTACTTTGCACAGCCCACAGCCGGATCATGATTGTCTGCAAAAGGCTGCGGATGCTGCTTCAATCGATTATCCGAATCCTGATGGGGTTATCAGTTTTGATCGCTTGTCGTCAGTGTTTTTGTCGAGTACCAATCACGAAGAAGATCAGGCCAGCCATTTGCAATTGAAGGATCCACAGGTGCCGATCAGTTATAACTTGCCAGAATACGATGAACCAGCCCAGCGTTACTGCCCGGCGGGTGTCTATGAGGTTGTGAGTGATGAGGGTGAAGAGCCACGTTTCCAGGTCAATGCGCAGAACTGTGTTCACTGCAAGACCTGCGATATCAAGGATCCGTCGCAGAATATCAACTGGGTGGTGCCCGAAGGTGGCGGGGGGCCAAACTACACAGGTATGTAGACCGGATGTCAGTCGATCTCAAGTGCGATAGCAACAGCTTCGCCGCCACCGATGCACAGCGCGGCGATACCCCAGTGTCCACCGCGGTTACGTAACGCATGAATCAGTGTTGTGGTAATGCGTGCACCACTGGCGCCAAGTGGATGGCCAAGGGCGCAGGCACCGCCATGTACATTGACCTTGGCATGGTCGATACCGATGTCTTTCATGGCAGCCATGGTGACGCAGGCGAATGCTTCGTTAATCTCATAGAGATCGACATCATCGGGCAACCAACCTGTTTGTTCATGTAGTTTTTTGATGGCCGATACCGGCGCTGTCGTGAACCATTCCGGTTCGTGCGCGTGCCCGGCGTGCCCGACAATTCGTGCGAGCGGCTCCAGGCCACGTTGTTCGGCATTACTTTCTGACATGAGAATAAGTGAGGCAGCGCCATCGGCAATTGTTGATGATGTTGCCGCCGTCACCGTCCCGTCTTTTGAAAATGCCGGCCGCAGTGTCGGGATCCGTTCAATATTAGCGCGTAAGGGTTCTTCATCCGTATCAACGGTGGTTTGTTTTCTACGGTGGGTGAAAGTTACCGGCGCCA
Organism: Chromatiales bacterium; assembly: GCA_002688175.1. Classification (GTDB taxonomy): domain Bacteria; phylum Pseudomonadota; class Gammaproteobacteria; order Steroidobacterales; genus SMWD01. The sequence continues at coordinate 14,746 of NZCC01000010.1, read as the reverse complement.
ACTCGTCTGCGAATGCACCATTATCAGCCGCAGTATTTGCCCGTCTTACCGATTCAATCGCAAAGGCATCCTGTTCCTCACGGCTGAATGCATAGTGGCTTGCCGTCTGTTCGGCGAACAGGCCCATCATGTTGCCGGAGTAAGCGTCCTGCAGGCCATCAAAAAACATATGATCGATAACTTCCTGGTGTCCCATGCGGTAGCCGGAGCGGGCCTTTGGCAACAGATAAGGTGCGTTGCTCATCGACTCCATGCCGCCTGCCAGCACAATTTTTGCCGAACCGGCACGAATCAGGTCGTGTGCGAGCATGGCTGCCTTCAGGCCGGAACCGCAGACCTTATTGATTGTCATGCAGCCGACATTATTGGGCAGGCCTGCTGCAAGTGCTGCCTGACGAGCAGGTGCCTGGCCGGTGCCAGCGGGTAGCACGCAGCCGATGATGACTTCATCGATGTCCGCAGCATTGATCCCCGTTGCCTCAATGCAGGCACTCGTCGCTGTGGCTGACAGGTCAGGTGCACTGACCGGACTGAGGGTTCCCTGGAAGGCGCCGATGGGTGTTCGGTGGGCGGCAACAATGACGATGGGATCGGTGTTTGCGTTCATATGACTCAATTTACTGCTGAAGTGGATTAATGCTGCACTGACACTCGTAACAGACCCTCATTATGCGTTGCGAAAGGGATTCAGCCAAGGCATAACATGATGATTACGGGGTGTCCGGTTCGTTCAGATCTTCAAGAATGCTGTTTCGGCAGGCTTGCATCAGGTCCCGGGTAGAAGTTTGTGTTGACCCCGGGCTAATGACGGGCTTGATGATGACTTCAAGTGTTGCCCGGATTGGCAGCGCCTGGGTTGCCGGTAGTATGTCGCGACTGCCACAGATTGCCACCGGAACGAGTTTCAGGTTGCCGCGTTTCGCTGCTGCAAAAGCGCCATGGTGAAAGTGGCGCAGACCTGTCTCACGCCTGATCGTGCCTTCAGGGAAAAATACCAGCGACTGTCCGGTTCCGGCAGCATGCATGATGCGCCGCGCATCGATCATATTGCGCTGGTTGCGGGAGCGGTCGACAAATTCCGAGCCAATACGCCGCAGCAGGAAGCTGGCAAACGGTACGCGGGACATCTCCCGTTTGATGATGAAGGTGAAGCGTGGCGGTAATACGGCGGTCAGGATGATGCCATCCAGGTAGCTCGCATGATTAGCGACCACGACAGACCGATCATCCGGCAGGTTTTCATATCCAGTAACGCGTGGTGTGACGCCGGTCACAAAAAGAATCAAAGCGGCAGCTTTTTGCACCATTACTCGCCTGTTGTGCTGTCCAGGGGTAATGGCCAGCAAACAGATTGTCGGGATTATGACCGAGAAAAATATCAGCCAGGTAAACATCCCGTAAATTCGTTGGGTTACAGACGTAATCATGGCTTTCATCAGGGAGATTTAGTTAACTCAATATTTATGTAATCCATTGATATTTTTTGTGAAATCAATCACGGCGAGTGGCAAGCAGGCGGCACATACTTGCCGCCAGCCTAACCGGTTTTGCAGTTGTTGAGGAGGTCAGTAACTGCTGTCGGTAATGCTGAGTAAGGGCATGTGATGCTGACCGGAGGAATTATCAGTGTTGCATGAAGAGAGTTCAATCGGGTTGGTCTCAAAGCGAACGTTCCGGTACGTAGGCGAGTTCAGACAGATTGCTGAAAGGACGGATCTAAAGTAATGTCACAAAATTCTATCAATATCGTAGCCGAAGCCGGCTCCGAACAAACTGCGCCTGAGGTAATTATCGACAAGTTTCTTGATACGATCTGGATGGAGCGTGGCCTGTCGGTCAATACGCTCGGTGCTTATCGTGCCGATCTCATGGTGTTGAAACGCTGGCTCGCAAAAAAGGATATCAGCCTTATTTTTGCGACTCGTGCCGACTTGCTGACCTTTATTGCCTGGCGCACTAAAGAGGGTGCCAAGCCAAGATCAACAGCCCGGCAGTTATCGAGTTTCCGGCGTTTTTATCGCTTCCTGTTGCGCGAAGGCGTTATCGGTGAAGATCCGACGTTAAAAATTGATATGCCAAAGATTGGCAGGTCGTTGCCGCGGTCGCCGACTGAAGAAGAGGTTAATGCCTTACTTGCTGCGCCAGATGTGCATGACCCGCTTGGTCATCGTGATCGTACGATGCTTGAGGTCCTGTATGCGACCGGGCTGCGTGTTACCGAATTGATTAATCTGAAGCAGAGTGAAATCAATCTTAATCAGGGTGTGTTGCGAGTCACGGGTAAAGGTGAGCGTGAGCGTCTGATTCCGATCGGCGATGAAGCGCAAGACTGGCTGCGTGAATTTCTGGGAGGTCCACGCATCGAGATTCTGCTGGAACGTAATACCGATTATTTGTTTCCGACCCGGCGTGGAGATCGAATGACCCGCCAGGCGTTTTGGCACATCATCAAGCGTTACACCAAGAAAGCAGATATTAAGGGCAAGTTGTCGCCGCATACACTGCGTCATGCATTTGCAACTCATCTGCTGAATAATGGCGCTGATTTACGTGTTGTACAGATGTTGCTGGGTCACAGCGATTTATCAACAACACAGATTTATACGCATGTCGCTCGGGTCCGCATGAAGGAATTGCATTCGCGGCATCACCCACGAGCCTAGTACAGATGCATATAGTGACGGGGATGATGCTGGTTGATTCGGCATCATCCCTGTTTCATTGTGGTATGTTTATATCCAGGCAGCCGTAATTCAGTGTAGCTGATGGAACCTGGATGCCATAAAGCGGTCCAACTCTTGGTATACACCTTAATTGGAACTGGATAATGAAATTGACAAGAACATTATGTGTACTCGTGGCTGCGGTCGTGCTGTGTTCAGCCCCTGTTTTTGGTGCCGATGGTGTCAGCGCAGCTGACCGAAGCAAGATCCTGGAGATTTTGCCCGAATTATCAGCTGGTAGCATCACGACATCGCCAATCCCCGGGCTCTACCAGATCATGCTGGGTGGGCAGATTAGCTATATATCTGCTGACGGACGGTATCTGATTCAAGGGGATATCTACGATACGGTTGATGAACGCAACCTGACTGAAAGTCACCGCGAAGTTGCGCGTCAGGCCTCAATCGATCAAATCGGGGAGAGCAGCATGATTGTGTTCCGCCCTGAAGAGGTCAAGCATTCGATAACCGTATTCACCGACATTGACTGCGGTTATTGTCGTAAGTTGCACCGCGAAATGTCTGCATATAACGATCTCGGCATTGAGGTGCGTTACATGTTTTTTCCGCGTAGCGGACCTGACACGTCGAGCTGGTTCAAGGCTGAGGAAGTCTGGTGTGCTGACGATCAAAATGCGGCTTTGACGAAGGCAAAAGGCGGTGTAAACATTAACTCTGAGGATTGCGGACCGACACCTGTTGCGCAGCATTACGAACTGGGTCGGACGATTGGAATTCGCGGGACACCGGCGATTGTCGCGCAAAACGGGGAGTTGATTCCCGGCTACGTGCCGCCGAACGAGCTACTCGAACATCTGGAAAAATAACCAGATAATATTTGCGGAGTAGTCTTGGTCGCTATTACCTGATCCGTGGTGGTCAGCGTTCCAGCAGTTTGAGCTTGTCTGGCTTATCGCGCCACTCGTCACAATCATCCGGTGGCGTGTCGGCTTCGGTAATGACAGGCCATTCATGCGACAGTTCTTCATTAAGTTGCAGGAAGTTTTGCTGATCCTCGGGTACCTCATCCTCCGATAAGATGGCCTCGATCGGACACTCCGGTTCACACAGCGTACAGTCAATGCACTCATCGGGATCAATGACGAGCATATTCGGTCCTTCATGGAAACAGTCGACGGGACAAACCTCGACACAATCCATTAATTTGCACTTGATACAGTTCTCGGTGACAACAAAAGTCATTCGATTCTCCGGGTAAGCTGGTATGATCCCCTTGTCATAGACCGCGGTACTTTAGTGATTTCGGGCTGGAAATCAAATATTTTTCGAGCATATACGTATATTTCGCAGACAGTGTCCAAGGTCCGGCAGATCAATCGAGTGGCTGGCCCGGAGCTGTGCGCAGGCAAAGGTCGTCTCGGCCACTCTCGCTGTTGCGCAAAAACTGCTCCAGCGCAATGCGCACACTTGGAAATGAGATATTATCCCAAGGGATGTCGTCAGGTGTAAACAGGGCTGCGTCCAGGGTCTCATCGCCGGCAGCAAAGCTGGGTTCGCCCAGAATTCCGGCAAAAAAGACATGCACCTGCTTGGCCTGCAGAACGTCCACGACAGCAATCAGTGCGCCGACCTCGACCTGCGCCTCGGCCTCTTCCAGAGTCTCGCGGGCTGCAGCATCCGCTACGGTTTCGCCAAGTTCCATGAAACCGGCGGGTACTGTCCAGTAGCCCAGGCGTGGTTCGATGGCCCGCTGACACAGCAGGATTTTGCCCTGGAATTCCGCTACACAACCGGCGACTATCCGTGGGTTCTGGTAATGGATCTTCCCGCAGTTACTGCAGACATAACGTTCCCGGTTGTCACCAGTGGGAATGGTGATGGTGACGGGTTTACCGCAATCGCTGCAGAATTTCATTGGTGCTTGCATGTTGGTGCCGGTGTTAAGTATTTAACTGTCTGGCCTGAACAGGTTGGCAAATCATCATACCAATAGTATGCGGCCAAAGAGTTAAATACTTAACACCGGCACCAGCCCACTTGCTATAGTGCGCGCCCTTTCTCGGCTTGTCCGCTTTTGTCCAGACTTATGTTTACCGTCCAGCATCTTCGTAATATTGCAATTATCGCCCATGTTGATCATGGTAAAACGACGCTTGTCGACCAGTTGCTGCAACAGTCCGGAACCCTGGATGCCCGCTTTGAGTTGCCGGAACGTGCAATGGATTCTAACGAGCTCGAACGCGAACGCGGGATTACGATTCTGGCAAAAAATACGGCGATCGAATGGCAGGATTGGCGGATTAATATCGTCGATACACCGGGGCATGCCGACTTTGGCGGTGAGGTCGAGCGAGTTTTGTCGATGGTTGACTGCGTTCTGTTACTCGTTGATGCGGTTGAGGGCCCGATGCCGCAAACCAGGTTCGTGACCCAAAAGGCTTTTGACCACGGTTTTACGCCCATTGTCGTGATTAACAAGATCGATCGTGATGGATCACGGCCGCACTGGGTCCTCGATCAGACTTTTGAATTGTTCGACCGACTCGGCGCATCAGATGAACAGCTCGATTTTCCCGTAATTTACGCTTCCGCGTTGTCCGGATATGCCGATGTCGATGCGAAGGTCAGCGCCGGGGATATGACGCCGCTGTTCAATGCGATCATCCAGCATGTCAGCGCTCCGTCGGTCAATGTCGAAGGCCCGCTGCAATTGCAGGTATCCAGCCTCGACTACGATTCCTATGTTGGCGTGCTCGGCATCGGTCGTATCAGTCGTGGACAGATAACGGCAAATACGGCCGTGACCCTCGTTCGCGCAGACGGCACGCTGCGCAATGGCAGGGTCATGGACCTGTATGGTTTTCATGGTCTTGAACGACGGCCCATCGAGGCAGCCGGGGCCGGGGATATTGTTGTTTTCAGCGGTATAGATGACCTGAAGATTTCCGATACGGTCTGTGATCGTGAGCACCCGGAATCATTGCCGCCTCTGACGGTTGATGAGCCGACGATCACGATGACCTTCCAGGTCAACAAGTCACCATTTTCCGGGCGCGAGGGCAAATACCTGACAAGTCGCCAGATCAGCGAGCGACTGGACAAGGAACTCAAGCACAACGTTGCGCTGCGTGTCGAGTCGACCAGCGATCCGGATAAATTTCGGGTCTCAGGGCGGGGTGAATTGCACTTGTCGATCCTGATCGAAACCATGCGGCGGGAAGGCTACGAACTCGCGGTATCGCGGCCTGAGGTTATTGACAAGGAGATCGATGGCAAGATCTGCGAGCCTTGGGAGATGCTGTCGGTAGATTTCGAGGAAGCTTACCAGGGCGCGGTCATGGGCCGGCTGGCCGAGCGCAAGGGCGAAATGCTGAATATGCAGCCGGATGGCAAGGGGCGTATTCGCCTCGAGTACCGGATTCCGTCGCGTGGCTTGATTGGTTTCAGAACAGAGTACCTGACGGCGACGGCCGGCACCGGGCTCATCTATCATGTATTTGACGGTTACGACCTACGGGTCCCGGTTGCCATTGGTCAGCGCAACAACGGTGTACTGGTATCCAAATCACAGGGCAAGGCACTTGCTTACTCACTATTCAATTTACAAAATCGTGGCCGCCTGTTTCTGGGCCACGGTGATGAGGTTTACGAGGGTATGCTGGTGGGTATCCACAGTCGTGGCAATGATCTCGTGGTGAATCCGACCAAGGCCAAGCAACTGAATAACATCAGGACACACCTGGCGGATGAAAGCCTGATCCTGACCCCACCGGTTCGTTTCTCGCTGGAAGAGGCGCTCGAATTCATTGATGATGATGAACTGGTTGAAGTTACCCCGGCGGCCATTCGTCTGCGTAAGAAGACCCTGGCGGAATCTGATCGTAAACGCGCCAGTCGCCAACCCACAGAATAAGATAAATAGCTGTAATTATGATGGCATAACAAACAGTTAGGCTATTTATTTAATGTGAATTATCATTTGGTCTGTATTTGATCTGGTGCCCGGGGCGAGACTTGAACTCGCACGTCATCACTGACAATGGATTTTGAATCCACCGCGTCTACCAATTCCGCCACCCGGGCCGCGGGTCGTCGAAGGCCGCATACTGTACCATCGGATTCAGGTTATGCAATTGGGTTCACCGGCTCCTGGGCGGCTTCCAGATGCGATTTCGGTAAGATATGCAACCCTATGCTTCGGGCGGGCATCTAACCAGCACATATGAACGGTTTTGCCAATAAGAATCTTGATCTGGATATTGTCGAGCGGGCACGCCGTGGCGATATGCGGGCGCACGAAATTATTTTCAGTACTTTCCGGGCCCCGGTTTATTCGCTGCTGGCGCGGATGACGGGGTCGACGGCGACTGCGGACGATCTGCTGCAGGAGACATTTATCGAAGTGATCCGCAGCATCGACCGGTTTCGCGGTGATGCGTCTCTGGCGACCTGGATTCGCAAGGTGGCAGTCAGCAAGTGTCTCATGCACATGCGTTCAGCCTGGCAGAATCGTGCGACGTTGTTTCGTGATCTGGGCGAGAATCATCCGGCCACTCAGCCCCGGATCGATGGTGAAGCGTCGTTGCTGCAGGTGCATATCGATCTTGAGCGGGTGCTGGCCAGGTTATCGGATGTCAGTCGAGTCGTCGTGATCTTGCACGATATAGAAGGCTATACACACCGGGAGATCGCGCAACTGATGGGTAAGAGTGTCAGTTTTTCCAAGTCACAGCTGGCGCGGGCCCACCGGCGTCTGCGTCAGGCAATCGAGACCGGAACTCGCGAGTCTTCGCTCGGTACCGGGGGCCATACATGAGTAACGATGTAGCCGAACTGTTGCAGTCGATGCCGGAACTGGAGCCGTCAGCCGATTCCTGGCAGCGCATCGCTGCACAGCAGGCGCGTGAGGCTTCACTGCACCGGGCCCGCCTGGGCGGCGGGTTTGCGGCAGCAGCAGCGGTCGTTATCGTCATCATCTTCGCTGCTCAGCGTCTGCAGCAACCGGAATTGGCCGTTGCCCCGGCAATCCAGCCGATCATGGTTTCGGCCCCGGTGGCGTCGCCAGAGACGTCGCCAGAGACGGGCGTGGTTGATGCACGGGTACGCGAGTGGCAACAACGTTCTCAGTACATGCAGCAAGTGCTCAGCGGATTGCCCCGACGCGGACCCGTAGCGCGTGCTGATACCGCTGGCGTAATTGCTGAACTCGAGGATCGGATTGCCGCCGTTGATTATCAGTTGAACAGAGCGGGGCTGCGCAGAACCGGCCGGTCGTTACAGCGTGCGTCTGGCTTTGACCGGGGTGCTGGCACCCGCGATGCATTGATGGATGAGCCGGATTTGTGGCGCCGCCGGGCTGAGTTTATGGATCAGCTGGTGCGTGCCCGGTATACAGAAGCGGGTACCAGCGGCTTTTAACGGAAGCTTTATATGAGATTAAGAAAATACATTAACTATAGGATATATATAATATTAATGGCATGTATCTTCAGTGATCCTGCCGTTGCTGAAGGGTTGGAATCGACACCTGTCAGACCACAGCAGCGCGCGGTGCTCGGTATCAATATTGCTAATGGACCTGAGACCGATGGACCGGTTGAGGGGGTAATTATTTTTGCGATCGCACCCGGTGGTGGTGCTGATGATGCGGGTCTGCGGGTCGAAGACATTATTGTCGAGATTAACGATGTTTCACTGATGGCGGCATCCGTAAGTGAAGCAAATCATCGGTTACTCGATTTCATGGCCGGTGTGGCGCCGGGTGATGACCTTAAGGTCGTATACCTGCGTGAGGGTAAGGCGAATAAGGCCACCATAACGGCTGATGAGCTCGATCCAAGCATGATCATGGAGCCAGGTTTGCCTTTCATGCGCGACCTGGAGCGGTTGAGCAAGCAATTCGGTGATGAGTTTATTGCCCCCTTCAAGTACCGCTGGCGCCACCATGGCTTGTTTGCCGGTATGGAACTGGTCGCCCTGACGCCGGGACTCGGGCACTATTTCGGCACCGATTCAGGGTTGCTGGTGATTCAGGCGCCTGACAACAAGGTGCTCGACCTGCAAGACGGGGACGTTATCCACGCGATAGGGGGCCGCACACCGAACAACCCGGGCCATGCGATGAGGATTCTGCGCTCCTACGAACCGGGCGAGGAGGTCGTGTTTGCCATCAGGCGCAACCAGCGCAATCAGGCTATTGCCATCCGGTTGCCCGGTTCGCAGGTTGAGGCAGGCCCGGAAGATACACTCAGCCCCTGATTTCTGCCGTTTGGTAGAACCACTTGTGTAATTTCAACGGTTTTTCCCGGGTCAGGCTATTCGGTGGGTCCCGCGGTACAGTACCCTTGCGCCCATGGATTTGACCGCTTTTCATTTTGACTTGCCGACTCGCCAGATCGCCCAGCAGCCGCTGGCCGACAGATCGGCGAGCAGGTTGCTGAGCGTGCTACCGGATGACCGTCCCTGCGAGGATCTGCTGATCGCCGATCTTGATCGTCTGCTGAAGCCTGGTGATCTGCTGGTTCTGAACGATACAAAAGTTGTTCCGGCCAGGCTGTATGGCCATAAAGCGAGTGGTGGCCGGGTCGAGATGCTGCTCGAACGACAACTAGAGGCTGACCTCGCGCTCGTTCAGCTGAAGACGAACCGTGCACCAACTTTTGGTGGCCAGATCCAGTTCGACGGTGGCGCAGTCGCAACCGTCGAAGAACGGCGTGCCGGATTTTTTGTTTTACGCTTCTCGTGCCCGGTTAACCCGTTACTCGCTGAATACGGTCATATCCCGCTACCACCTTACATAGAGCGTGCTGATAATGCCCTTGACCGGGTTCGTTACCAGACTGTGTTTGCGCGCGAGCCGGGCGCCGTAGCTGCGCCGACCGCCGGTCTGCATTTTGCCAGCGGGCAATTACGCGAGCTGCGCGAGCGCGGTATTGAACTCGCTTTCCTGACGTTGCATGTCGGTGCCGGGACATTTCAGCCGTTGCGACCGGAGCAAATCGAGTCCGGTAAACTGCACGCCGAGCGTGTCGAGGTATCGGCAGACTTGTGTCACGCTGTAGCGGAGGCCCGCGCGCGGGGTGGGCGGGTTGTTGCAGTGGGAACCACCTCGGTACGTGCGCTGGAGACCGCTGCGCAGGCCGGATCATTGGTACCGTACTCGGGTGATACCACGTTGTTTATCCAGCCGGGGTTTGAATTCAAAGTTGTCGATGCGTTGGTGACAAATTTTCATCTGCCGGAGTCTTCACTCTTGATGCTGGTTTGTGCATTTGCCGGCACCCGGTCTATTCTCGCGGCCTACGAGCATGCCGTAGCGGGGGGCTACCGGTTCTTCAGTTACGGCGATGCGATGTTTTGTACGCGCTGCCCTCCGACGTTCGCGGCGCCAGAGATGCCGAGCTGACTATGCCGAGTCCGATGCAATTTGACCTGCTAGCAACCTCTGCCGGGGCACGCCGGGGCCGGATTCAGTTCGAGCGCGGGCCCATCAATACACCGGCTTTCATGCCAGTGGGTACCTACGGCACCGTCAAGGCGATGACGTCGGAAGAACTCGAGGGTGTTGGGGCTGAAATCATTCTGGGTAACACGTTTCACTTATTGCTCAGACCGGGGCATGAGCTGATCCGCGAGCTGGGTGGATTGCATCGGTTCATGCACTGGACGCGACCCATCCTGACGGATTCGGGCGGGTTCCAGGTCTGGAGCCTGACGAAACGCCGCAAGATCGCCGAGCAGGGGGTCACATTTCAGGCGCCGACCGATGGCAGTACGGTGGTGTTAACTCCCGAGAGTGTCATGCAGGTGCAGGCTGATCTCGGCAGTGATATCCAGATGATTTTCGATGAGTGTACGGACTATCCGGTCAGTGAACCGGTTGCACGCGAGTCGATGGAGTTGTCACTGCGCTGGGCGAAACGCAGCCGGGATGCTTTTATCGCGCTGGGCAGCGCTGAACGTGGCGCAGCCGTCTTCGGTATCGTGCAGGGTGGAATGTTCCAGGCCTTGCGTACGGCATCGCTTGAGGGTTTGCTGGAGCTTGAATTCGATGGGCTGGCACTCGGTGGATTGTCGGTCGGTGAGACCGAGGAGGAGCGTCTTGCCGTGCTTGAGCACACGGTGCCGCAAATGCCGGCCGACAAGCCACGCTACCTGATGGGGGTTGGCACGCCGGCTGATATCATCAAGGCCGTCGCCCGCGGCATCGACATGTTCGACTGCGTCATGCCGACACGCAATGCGCGTAATGGCCACCTGTTCACGGATCAGGGTGTTGTGCGGATCCGCAACGCACGCTATCGGGAGGATTCGCGACCGCTGCAGGAAGGTTGTGAATGCTATACCTGTCAGCACTATAGCCGGGCATATCTCAAGCATCTGGACCGTTGTGGCGAAATTCTCGGCGCGCGCCTTAACACGATACATAACCTGCATTACTATCAATCGCTGATGGCCGCAATTCGTGACGCAATCGAAGTTGACCGGTTTGCCGAATTTGCCAGGGATTGGTTTGGCGGTCTGAGAACAAGTGTGGGGAACAATCTTCGGTAACTGTGCCATAATACGCGCCGTTTTGCCGATAGAGCATAGATATGGGCTGGTTTATTCAAGACGCATACGCGCAGGCTGAGGGGCAGGGTGATCCCTTCCTGAGCCTGTTGCCGCTACTGCTGATTTTCGGGGTATTTTACTTTGTGTTGATCAGGCCGCAGAACAAGCAGCGGAAAGAACACAAGGAATTGGTTGCCAATCTCGCGGTTGGTGATGAAGTTGTGACGGGTGGCGGCATTCTGGGTAAAGTGACGGAGGTCAAGGATCTGTTTGTGTACGTGCAGGTTGCCAACGAGGTTGTTCTTAAGGTTCAGCGTCATACGATCAGTCAAGTTATGCCGAAAGGTACGGTCAAAAGTGCCTGACGGGTGCTTGAGTCTAATTTAGATGAATCACTTTTCTGCCTGGAAGAATATCCTGATTTTTGCCGTCGTTGCGATCGGTGCGTTCATCGCGGTACCGAATATTTTTGGTGAAGATCCGGCGTTACAGGTCAGCCGCGACAGCGGTTCGGCGATGAGTAAGCTTGAGTATAACCAGGTCTCACTGATCCTGGACGAAGAGAAAGTCGAATATTCCCGTATATACGAGCAGGATGGCCGGGCGATGATCCTGTTCAATAGGGTCGACGATCAGTTGCGTGCCAGTGACTTGTTACACGAAAGCCTTGGCAAGGCATATGTCATCGCCTTGACACTCGCGCCGCGCACACCGGACTGGATGCGCGCGATAGGTCTTAGACCGATGAGTCTCGGCCTTGATTTGCGTGGCGGCGTGCATTTCCTGTTCGAGGTTGATATCGAGGGTGCGGTAGAGCAGCGGCTCAAGCAATACGAGTCAGACTTTGACAAGCTGCTGCGTAAGAACCGAATCAAACGAAAAACACGCCTGGTTAAAGATGAAGTACGAATTACGCTTGGTGATGCAAACGATGCGGATCAGGCTGAGGATTTATTGCGTGATGCCGATGCGGACATCGACCTGAGTCGTCGGACCGAGAGTGGCAGTGTCATTATTGTTGCGCGCATGACGGAGGATCAGGTCAAGCAACGGCGGGATTTTGCAATTCAGCAAAATACTGTGACGTTGCGCAATCGTGTTAATGAGCTCGGTGTTGCCGAGCCTTTAGTGCAGCGTCAGGGGTTGGATCGTATTGTCGTTCAGCTGCCCGGCGTTCAGGACCCCGCCCAGGCCGAGCGAATACTCGGAGCGACTGCCACGCTGGAGTTTCGTCTCGTCTGTGCTGGTGAAAATGCACTCGAAGCTGAGCGCCGGGGACGTGCGCCGATCGGTTGTGAGCTGTACACGGACCGCACTGGCAACCCGGTATTGCTGAAGCGACGGACCATTGTTTCGGGCGATCAACTCGTTGACGCTACCTCCGGTTTCTCGCAGGGTTCACCGGCCGTATTTGTACGGCTGGACAGCAAAGGTTCACGCGAGATGCTCGAGACGACAAAGAACAACCTGCAAAAACCGATGGCCGTCGTTTTTGTCGAACAGAAGCGCGATCTTGTCGAGCGTAACGGTGAAATGGTCGAAGTAAATCGCGAAGAAAAAGAAGTTATCAATGTTGCGACCATTCAGGGTGTTTTCAGCAGTAATTTCCAGATTACAGGTCTTGACGTGCTTGAAGCGCGCGATCTGTCGTTGCTGCTTCGAGCAGGTGCGCTAGCGGCACCTATCTATAAGGTTGAGGGCCGTATGATTGGCCCGAGTCTCGGTCAGGACAACATCGACAAGGGTATCCGGGCGATCATCATTGGTCTGGGGCTCGTTGCTGTTTTCATGGTGATTTATTACCGGTCATTTGGTCTTGTTGCCGATCTTGCGCTGATGACGAATCTAGTGCTCGTTGTAGCGCTGTTGTCCATGCTGCAGGCATCACTGACGCTGCCGGGTATTGCCGGTATTGTGCTGACGGTAGGTATGGCGGTTGATTCGAATGTGCTGATTTTCGAGCGTATCCGTGAGGAACTGCGTAACGGTAATTCTCCGCAGGCAAGTATTCATGCGGGTTATCAAAAGGCATTGTCGACGATTGCTGATGCGAATATTACGACGCTGATTGCAGCAATTGTCTTGTTTGTTTTTGGCACGGGTCCGATCAAGGGTTTCGCTGTTACGTTGTCGCTTGGTATTTTGACTTCAATGTTTACGGCCATTATCGGTACGCGGGCAATTATTAACTTCGTGTATGGCAAGCGTAACCTGGAGCGGTTGTCAATCTAGACCCGATAGAAGATTCAATGCAAATCATCTCGACAACTACGAACATTAACTTTATGGACAAGCGCCGCATTACTGCGGTTTTGTCGGCGGTGCTGATTCTTGTCGGCATCATCTCGCTGTTCAGTCGCGGGTTAAATCTTGGTATTGATTTTACCGGTGGCGTACTGCTTGAAGTCGGATACTCGGCACCGGCTGACCTCGGTGATATTCGCTCGCGCCTGGAAAGCGGCAATTTTGCCAATGCGAGTGTGCAGAATTTTGGCACGGCCACCGATGTCCTGATTCGCGTGCTGCCGGAAGAGAGTGTTGAAAGCGCGCAGGTCGGCGATCAGATCCTCAGCTTGCTGACTGCCGGCGATACCAGTGTAGAACTAAGACGTGCCGAGTTTGTTGGGCCGCAGGTCGGCAAAGAACTGACCGAGCGTGGCGGACTCGCCATGCTGTTTGCCGTCATCATGATCCTTATCTATATCATGATCCGGTTCCAGTGGAAATTTGCCGTGGGATCGGTGGCAGCGTTGGTGCACGATGTCATTATCACCATCAGTATTTTCTCGATCTTCCAATTCCCGTTCGATCTGTCCGTGCTTGCGGCAATTCTTGCCGTCATCGGTTATTCATTGAATGACACAATCGTTGTTTTTGATCGTATCCGAGAGAATTTCCGGCTTATAAGGCAGCAAGGCGCTGAGGCGATCATGAATACGTCGATCAATCAGATGCTCGGTCGAACCATAATCACGAGTTTGACAACGTTGTTTGTGCTTCTGGCATTGCTGCTTCTTGGTGGCGAAGCAGTGCGGGGTTTTGCGCTGGCGCTGATTATCGGTATTCTCGTCGGTACTTATTCGTCAATCTATACGGCAAGCGCATCGGCGTTGGCACTTGATGTCACGACCGAGGATCTGATGCCGAAAAAGGTCGATAAAGAGGCGGTTGACGATTTACCGTAAGGGTTGTGGGGTGTGTTTTTCCCTGTGATTTCTTTGGTCTTTTTTAGTCTTTCCCTGGGCGGTATTTTTCCGTCAGTTATCCTTCCGAAACGCCGCTAAAGCGACTTTAAGGTTTCGGAAGAATAACCGACGGAAAAATACCTCGACGCCGTAGTGGAACGATGATGGATGCTTGGTGCGCGTACCACCCAGCCGGGCAGACAGGATCATAATTTTCCAGCGTCGTGCCACGATATGTCCAAGGTATTTTGTGTCCGTATACCCTTCCAAAACCTTAAAGTCGCTTTAGCGGCGTTTTGGAAGGGTATACGGACACAAAATACC
>NZCC01000009.1 GCA_002688175.1 Chromatiales bacterium | reverse complement strand
TCCTTTTTTGGTTCGTTACTGTGGTTTGGCGATTACAGTTTTAACAAACCGGGGCCACCCCCTTCAAAAAAATGTGCGAAGAAAATTTTACGTTATCAGCAGAATCTACATTCTCGGTATTTATGGCTATTTATTATTTGAGCCTCAATGCTATTTAATACACCACGATATATATTTCTATTTTTACCGCTCGTAGCATTGGTCTACTTTGGCCTAAATAGTGCCCGCCTGACGATGGCAGGAAAATTCTGGCTGGTATTGTCTTCGCTGTTTTTTTACGGGTATTGGAATCCCTCGTATCTGCTGTTGATTACTGTTTCCATATTGGCCAACTTCGGTACAGGAAGATCCTTGCAGCGCTTTCGTAAATTTGGCAAAGACAGAGCGTCTTCGCGTAAATCTGTCCTGATTGCTGGCATTGTGTTTAACCTGGGATTGCTGGGTTACTTCAAGTACGCTGACTTTCTCGTGAGTAACTTCGCCTGGGCGCTTGCGCTCGATCTTCCTACGCTGAACATTGTTCTTCCCCTGGCAATCAGTTTTTTTACCTTCCAGCAAATCGCTTACCTAGTTGATTGTTACCAGACCGATACTCAGGAATATAATTTTCTGAATTACTGCCTTTTTGTCACATTCTTTCCGCAGCTGATCGCCGGGCCCATCGTACATCATGCTGAAATGATGCCGCAGTTCATGCGACACAGGAATTTGGCATTGCACTGGAACAATATTGCGCTGGGTGTCACCATTTTCTTTATCGGATTGTTCAAAAAGGTGGTGATAGCCGATACGTTTGCAGTTTGGGCCAACGCGGGTTTTGATGCAGATGGACTCATTACTCAATTAGATGCGTGGGCCTCAAGCCTCAGTTATACGTTCCAGCTTTACTACGATTTTTCCGGTTATACCGATATGGCAATCGGTGCTGCGCTGTTATTTAACATCCGCCTGCCCATCAACTTCAATTCGCCCTATAAGGCACTGGATATCCGAGACTTCTGGCGGCGCTGGCATATGACACTGTCGCGCTGGTTTCGTGGCTATGTATACATTCCCCTTGGTGGCAATCGCAAAGGTGACATCCGAATATTGTCGAACCTGTTCATTACGTTCTTGCTGGCCGGTTTTTGGCATGGCGCCGGCTGGACCTTTGTTATTTGGGGCTCGATGCATGGAGTCGCGCTGGTCGTTCACCGTCTGTGGAAAAAGGCAGGAATTTGTATGCCGGCACTTGCCGGATGGTTTATTACGTTCATATTTGTAGATATTACCTGGGTATTTTTTCGTGCAGACAGTATCGGTGATGCGATACGGATCATCACCAGGATGTTTTCTCTTCCAGAAAAATTAATTTTCTCAGATGCTTATGCTGAAACTATAAATTCCAAATCACTGTTGGGATTTATCTCCGATAGTCCCGGGCAGATCGGGATCTATGTCTGGTTACCACTGTTTATTTTTGCCATGATTGCATTGCTGGCCCCCAACGGCTTGGAGCAGACCGGCTTTGTTCGTGGGGAAACTAGATTTTTATTCAGGCCAGATTACAAGCATGCTTTTATTGTGGCAGTGCTTATTTTTTCTTCGATATTGACATTCTTCGGCGATGTGTCGCCCAATGAATTTCTCTATTTCAACTTTTAGAACATGAGCCTATATTCGATAAAAAATTCGATCAAATATTTGCGGGTAACCTGTGTTCTCGTCATGGGACTCTTGACACTCTATGGCTTATTAATCACAACACAGATCGGTAGGGATTTTGAAGCCGATTGGTGGGTGAGGGATGTCGAGGTTTACAAGGATTATCGTGCCGACACGATCGACCGGCCCAAAATACTGGTTGCCGCAGGTTCAAATGCGCTTTTTGGAATTGATAGCGCGATTCTTGAGTCCCGGCTTGGTTATCCGGTAGCAAATATTTCGACCCATGCCGCATTGGATGTGAGTTACCTTTTCAGGAAGGTAATAAAACATATGCGCCAGGGTGATATTGTTGTTCTGCCCCTGCATGCGGATTTTTATGGTGAAACCCAGATTTCAGACTGGTTCGCGAATAACATGCTGGCATGGGGACATGAAAGCTATCTAGCGGATCTTAGTGTCTTTTCCTTTATCAGGTTTCTGGTTGCCGTGCCTAAGACAATGATTGCCGAGCGTCTTTATAAGGCAGGGCCACACCGAGTATTACTTCCTCCAGAGAGGATAATTTACCGGGTAAATCAAATGGCTGCAACGAATAATAGTGGTTGGAAGGGGAAATATAGTTATGAAAGCTTGAACAGATACGGAGAATTTCGCATTGATTTCGGACCCATGGACAAGTTGTTAAGTGATTATCAAGAGGGCCTTGTCTATATTGATCCTGATATGGTTGTTAGTCAGCGCTTCCTGTCTTATTACCGAGAACTGGAAGAGCTTGCCAGACAACGTCAGGTCACCATCATTTTTACTTGGCCAGTATCGATAAGGAACCATCTCTACAATCTCTCAGAGATGAAGGGTCAGCGACTTGCTATGAACTTCAGGAATAAGTTACTTGAGCATGGCATTGAAATTCACTGTAATCCTGCTTTGTTTCAAATGCAGGTTTTACTATTTGTGGACACCCGTTACCATACTCAAACTACCGGGGCGAATATCAGAACTGTCAACCTGGCCGACTGCATACAGGCACTACTTACTTCGGATGAACAAGCTGAAGTAGATTTTTCAACAGCAATTGAAAGAGTACGAAAGCAAACTCATGAATTACTCCGCACCGATCAAAACTGGTCCAAGCCTAAGTTGAGGTAATTATTTAGCAGCCCGGATTAGTTGCTTCACTCGGGATCTATATTTCTATTCATGATCTTTAGGGAAGGTCATTACAAATCATCTTAGAAATAGCATTTAGCTGATCTTTTCCAGAGCCCTTCACTTCAGCCAATTCCGACAGAAAGCTCTTGGCCACGCAGCGTGGGTCTGACATCATCTGCCGAACTGAAGTGATGAACTTTGCTCCACTGTCGAACCATAATTCTTTGGAGAATTTTTCTTCATGCTTAAGATGCACGGCAAGGGCTTGGGTTGAGTGTAGTTTCTTGACAGGAAAGCCATACGCCATAGCAACAACGGGAAGTAAAAAATCCCACCACGGCTGCCCTATTTTGAATTCTTCAGGAATTGCTTGTTCTTGAATTACAAAATTTACAAATGCTGGCGGTAAAATAAAGAAATCAAATCCCCATGGGTATAAATCTAAACTCGTAATATCTAATCCCCCATCAGGATTTACAGAAGCAATACCATCGAGCCGCGCTCCATAGTAAACAGTTGCCGGGTCCAGAGACGGAAGGATTTTTCTGAATTCATCGATTAGAGAAATATCTGCATTTGTAAGTACAATGTGGGTATCAGACTTTTCGGATACTGCTTTAAGGATCTCGGCAACTGATGGCCTCATCTCGGTCCGGAGCCAGGTAATACCTTTGTGCTGAGGTGCTTGCTCCGAGACAGAATAAATATTATCGGATATACGAGCCCATGTTTTTGCGCATATATCAAACCAGTCCTTACCTACTTCTTCGCCATTTTCACTCGTTCGTGTAATAGAACCACCAATAGACGTAACCAACGTAATTTCTCCCAAACCCAATGGTTTTGACGGGTGAGGCAATTGGTCCGGCTTATAATAAATTCCATCGTATTGCTGAACAACTCCTCGAATTTCATCGTAATATGAGGGTTCGAGTGAGACTCTGGAAAAAGATAGTTCGTTAACCAGCCACCGGTCTAAATCGAATAGGTCTGGTGCACCCTTGTAGCATTCGACAAGAGAGAGCTCCAGCAGCAATAATTTAATATTGGGCATAAAGGGCAAATACCCTTTAATGACCTGTTCCTCAAAGCCCTGAACATCAATTTTGAGCGCTTCGACCTCAGAGAGAATTTCCGGCCGGAGCAGTTCGCCGCTCGTATTTATATAGATTTTTTCTGTTCCGATAGTTCGTGTCGTAATTTCCGCTCGCACATGATTTGGATGTACCTCAAGCACGGACGAACTCCAGCTGTTCTCCGAAATGTTCAGATCAAGAAAACCTTTTTCCGCTCCTGCACCTTGCCGGGCGAGAGGAACCCAACGCATGTCTGTTTTTGCTTCGTAAAGCAACTGGTCGAAAGCCTGTCGTTGAGGCTCAACGGAATAGATAACTCCATCGTATTCATAAGACCGTAGCTTGGTGGCGAACTGACCCGTGTTACTGCCGATGTCCAGAATGCGATTTATTCCAAGTTTCTTGAGATGGTAGGTAAAGATCTGCTCCGACCTGTCATCATCAAGAAATGCCGCGTTGAAGCCGGCCTTGTCCACAGAATTGTTTTTAGAGCTGAAATTCACCATTCTTTTGTTCCGCACTCGATTAATAAAAACTTACCAGGATACACAACCATAATCCTCAATAAGACGCCAGCATTCTGTATCACTTCGATCCCTGGCTTCATCATCTTGTCGTGTACTGGCCATCCCCCCCTCCGGATTAATCGTGCGGATAACATTTGGCACATCATCAGGGCTCTTTACCAAGCGGCTACCCGAAGGTAGACGTTGTAGAAAAGCCGGCAAAACGCTCTTCGACTGTAGCTCACTCCACAGCCACGGAGTTGCTATGTTTGGGTCAATTGGTGCTGTTGCCTCCACAATGTGGCAACGGCATTTATTTTTCTGATTTAATCTGCCAAGCCATTCGTTATCGAGGTGCAGGCGATAGGTTTCATCAAAGAATCCAATTTCCATAAATAACTCATGCGGCATGACCCAGCCGGATGGTGTGGGGAAATAATTAATCTTGACGGGCTCATCTTGCTCGTTGACTTCCAGCTGACTCGAAGACACAAAGTCAAATCGCCCAAGTTCGGTAAGGGCTAGCTCCAGATGACGTTCTTGCCAGTAATCATCGTCTTCCAGAATTGCGATGAACTCGCCATGTGCGTCCGCAAGTGCAGCGTTCAACGCTGCCGCCTGACCCTTGTGGCCTTTTTCACACGCTACGCTTCGTAGTGTTATGCCTTCAGGTGTCTTATGGCTGGGGAGATACTGGCCATAATCGAGTCCGACTATGATCTCCAGGCTGGCTTGAGCACAAATACTTTGCCCGGCGACTGACGACAGGGCCCTTTCTAACCATAGCCTTTCTGAACCACTTCTTTTGGCAAGGCGCGATGGAATGATGACTGAAACAAGCTCTGTCATCAGGTATGACTAGGTCGCAACTTTGTAAGATTTCACCGGCTCGTTATGGTTCACCGTGAGCGGGAGCGCCTCGTGCGAATTCGTGATTCGCTCAGCAAGCGGTTCGCCGTACAGCATCGTGTGTTGACGCGACGTTCGGCCATGACTTTCGATCAGTGCATCCATGTCATGCTACATTCGACGACGAAAACCGCTTTTCCATCACATCGACGCCAACTGCGCCGGATCATGGATAATATCGATTGATTTCACGCTAATTGACTGCCCGGTGGGATAGAATTTCGGTTAATAATTTTTGGAGTCACATTTAGCCCCTGTTTTCGCTATATTACCAGTAAAAATAATCAGAAAAAATGTGTCACAATCGCTCAGTCTAATATCGTAGTTAGTAGCCCCTCTTCTTTCAAGTATGTCTCAATAACCTCCGCTAATTGATCAAGCCGTTCACCTGATTGTGACTCAGAAATCACCCTGGCAGCACGGTCAAGTTTGCGTCAGACTCAGCAGCCAACTTTTTAAATACCCGGAGATTGCTCAGGTGCTGGGCGATCATGTTACTCAAATATTCTTCGATCGAGCGGGCCGCACCGCAGCCCTCTTTAATGACCAAGACAATATCTGACTGTCAGCGGATGCGTTGCTAACAACTTTAGCGTTATCCAAAGCCTTCCAAAAAAGACCTCCTCGCAGCCGCTACTCGCTGCGCTTGACACTTTGCCAGCGTTCTTCCATGTCGTCTGGGGTCAGATCTGACCAATCTTCGCCATTCCCGGCGATGAGCTTTTCCATTGCCTGGAACCGCCGCACAAATTTGTCGTTGCCGGCCCGAAGTGCAAATTCAGGATCTATACCAAGATGGCGAGCCAGCGTTGCGATCGCAACTAACAGGTCACCCAGTTCTTCGGTGACAGCAGCCTGATCCCCCGCTGTTCGAGCCTCATCCAGCTCCGCCAGTTCCTCATCAACTTTTGCCCGCACCCGTTCCGCATCAGGCCAGTCGAAACCGACCCGGGCGGCTCGTCGGCTGAGCTTGTCTGCCCGCATCAGGGCCGGTAGCGCCTGGGCCACGCCGTCCAACAGCCCACCCTCTCCTGTAGCTTCTCGTTCCGCCTGTTTATGGGTCGCCCAGACCATGCTCTGCGCTGCAGCCGTGTCGACAGTTTCATCACCAAATACGTGTGGATGACGGCGTTTCAGCTTGGCGCTGATGGAATTAACGACATCAGCAAAGGTAAACAAACTACGTTCGTCGGCCATCTGGGCATGGAACACAACCTGTAGTAAAAGATCACCGAGTTCGTCCTGTAACCCCGGCCAGTCTTCACGGTCGATGGCGTCAGCCACCTCATACGCTTCTTCAATGGTGAACGGGTAAATGGTGCGAAAGTCCTGTTCGAGGTCCCAGGGACAGCCTGATTCCGGATCGCGTAACGAGCGCATAATATCAAGTAATTTCTGTATAGAAGTCATATCTATTTGTTTAATAACGTATTAGTGAACCCTCTAATCATCAATGCCGTGGCGCCCCAGATCCGTCGATCATCAAAGTGATACTCACTAAATGGCAGGGTAAAGCCACGCACAGTCCGTTCACAGGGTTGATGGTTCGCGTCATCCAAAAAGAATTCGAGCGGCACCTCAAATATATCGGCGACCTCGAACGGATCAATCGCAAACTCGGCATTGTCGGCAACAAAACCAACCACCGGTGTCACGGCAAACCCGGTCACTATGGCCAATGATTCAAGATAACCAACAACCGTAACTGACTCGGCAGCGAGGCCTATCTCCTCCTGAGCTTCTCGCAGTGCCGTATGGCAAGGGCCGGCATCAGCGGGCTCGGTACGCCCACCTGGAAAACTGATTTGTCCGGGATGATCGTTGAGATGATCGGTTCGCTGAGTCAGCAATATAGAAAATCTTGTATCGCGCTCGATCAACGGGATGAGCACTGCGGCACTAACGAGAGGCCGGCTAAACCAGGCACTGGCGATACCGTCTGGCATTCGGGCAAGGGCGGCCCCGACCGGATCGACAGGAGGCTTGGTATTCCTGAGCCGCCGCTCGATTAATTGTTTCAACGTCGCCCTGCCGGATCAGGTCTTGATGCCGCCGCGTGTCAGTTCGGCCGGATCCAGCAAGCGATCAAGTTCCTCGTCGCTCAGGTCGGTCATTTCCTTGGCCACGTCACGCACAGGGCGGCCTTCTGCATAAGCCTTTTTCGCGATTGCGGCACCCTTGTCGTAACCGATAACAGAATTCATCGCAGTGACGAGTATGGGATTACGCGCGAGCGCCTGGTTCAGGTTGTCGGCATTGACCGTAAACCCGGCAATGGCCTGGTCCGCCAGTTGCTGAGCGGCAGCGCCTAGTATCTCAATACTCTGCAACAGGTTGTACGCAACAACGGGCAGCATGACATTCAGTTGAAAATTGCCGGACTGACCGGCAATCGTAATGGCCGCATCATTGCCAATGACATGTGCCGCAACCATGGCAACGGCTTCAGGTATGACCGGGTTGATCTTGCCCGGCATGATGCTGCTGCCCGGCTGTAATGCAGGCAGAGCTATTTCACCCAGCCCTGCCAGTGGACCGCTGTTCATCCAGCGCAGGTCATTGGCGATCTTCATCAGCGATACCGCCAGTGTCTTCAGATGACCGGAAATCTCGACGGCTGTGTCCTGGCTACTCAGCGCCTCAAAGTAATTTGTCGCCGGTGCAAATTCCAGGTTACTGGTCTCGGACAGCAATACGGCAACCTTGGCACCAAAGTTCGGGTGTGCATTGATGCCGGTACCGACCGCAGTACCACCCTGAGCGAGACGACACAGTCTCGGCAGAGACTCTTCAAGACGCTCGATGGCGTGGTCAACCTGACAAGCCCAACCACCCAGTTCCTGGGCAAGACTGACCGGCATCGCATCCATCAGGTGCGTTCGCCCGGTTTTGATAACTTCCTCATTCTCGCTTGCCTTGGCTTCCAGCGTTTCCTTCAGGTGCACCAGGTTTGGCAGCAATTGTTCGGCTATCATTAAGGCGGCGCTAACGTGCACAGCAGTTGGAATGACATCGTTACTGCTCTGCCCCATATTGACGTCATCATTCGGGTGAACAGCAGCACCGAGTTTCTCAGTCGCAAGTTTCGCGATGACTTCATTGGCATTCATATTCGAACTGGTGCCTGAGCCGGTTTGAAATATATCGATAGGAAAGTGCTCATCGTAATCACCCTCCGCGACCCGCAGAGCGACACCCTGGATCGCGACGGCTTTATTGCTCGGCATCAATCCCAGTTCGGCATTTGCACCGGCTGTCGCCCACTTGATCAGTCCAAGCGCACGAATAAATCCACGTGGCATCGGCAAGCCGCTAATCGGGAAATTCTGGACCGCACGCTGGGTCTGTGCGCCCCACAGTGCATTCTCGGGGACCTTCAGCTCACCCATGCTGTCTCGTTCGATGCGAAATCCGTCCGTCATCTATCGCTCCTGAAAAATATGATAGTTGCCAATTTTGCCATTTTAACTCGCCTGCTGTATCGGCGCGCTATCGGGGAAAGTACGCGCTTAAACTCGTTCAACACAGAAAATCGGTGTAGAGTACCGACCCGGTCAAACGTGACCGATCGTGAAATTATTGTATAATGTTATTCTCTTTAAAAACATTGCCCTATAAGACTTTCTTGATTTATTTCAAAGCTTGATGCCAAGACCATCAAAATCGACTGACGGAAATTAACCCATGGAATTCAGTTCTCTAACTGCCATCTCTCCGCTTGACGGCCGGTACGCTCGCAAGTGTGACAGCTTTCGTGAAGTCTTCAGTGAGTATGGACTGATCAGGCTGCGTACCTTTACCGAGGTTCGCTGGATTCAGTTTCTCGCTGGCCGTCCCGAGATAACCGAGCTTGAGCCACTGTCACCCATTGTCAATGAATTCCTGAACCAACTTGCCGAAAACTTTGCTCGAGAGCATGCACGCAAGGTTAAAGAAATCGAAGCTACGACCAATCATGATGTCAAAGCCGTTGAGTACCTGATCGCGGAAAAACTCGACGAAGATGCGGACCTCGGCCGCATCCGACCTTTTGTACATTTCGCCTGTACCTCTGAAGATATCAATAACATCACCTACGCGCTGATGCTCAGGGAAGGAAGAGCTGAGGTGATCAGACCGACATTGAGACGCGTCATTGAAAAATTTCGCGCCCTTGCCGGTACGCTCGCCGCTCAACCCATGCTTGCTCGAACCCATGGTCAGAGTGCCAGCCCGACGACACTCGGTAAGGAAATGGCTAATATTGTTGCCCGGCTGGAACGTCAGGATGAATTGTTCAAGGCGGTACCCACATTAGCCAAGATCAATGGCGCGGTCGGCAATTTCAATGCGCATGTCGTTGCTTACCCGGAAGCAGACTGGCCGGCTCTGAGCCGTACCTTTATCGAATCACTCGGCCTGACCTGGAATGAGTACACAACACAAATCGAACCACATGACTGGATTGCCGAGTATTGCGACGCCCTGGCCCGGATAAACACCATTCTGCTCGATACTTGCCGCGACATCTGGAGCTACATTTCGATCGGCTACTTCAAGCAGAAACAGATTGCGACTGAAGTGGGTTCTTCGACAATGCCTCACAAGGTCAACCCGATTGATTTTGAAAATGCCGAAGGAAATTTTGGCGTCGCCAACGCACTGCTTCGGCATTTCGCTGAAAAGCTGCCGGTGTCCCGCTGGCAACGTGACCTGACTGACTCAACAGTATTACGCAACCTGGGTGTCGCGATCGGACACAGCATGCTTGGCTATCAGTCCATGCTGGTCGGCCTGGATAAATTGCGGCCGGATTCCGAACGTATGCAAGCTGATCTCGACGCCAACTGGGAAGTACTCGGTGAAGCCATCCAGACCGTCATGCGGCGCTATGGGCACGGTGATGCTTATGAGCAGATGAAGAACCTGACGCGCGGCGCCAGGATAAATGCTGACCAACTACGCGAATTTGTCATAACGCTTGATATCCCTGACGCTGCCAGGACTGCCCTGCTTGACCTCAAACCCGGTACCTACACAGGACTTGCTGAAGAGTTAGCCCGCAAACTGAAGGATACCGCTGACGACTAAACGGCAGTACGCTCGAATAGAATCCTGAAACGTGACGCAGTTGCCATCAGTGCAACCGACGCATGGCATAAAATCTGACTGTGTAAATGGGCCTCAGGCCGCAGTATCAGTCACGTTAGAGGAATATATCGTATGGAGGCACCACCTGCCCAAAGCCGACGCTGGGTTCTGACCTCTGTTAACGAAACGCTGGACGCAACTGTCGATCTGGTCGGCATAACCGATCGACGTATTTCTATTTTTACAGCCGACCTCGAACCTGACATCTACAATAATGAACGTTTCCTTGAGGCCGTTAAGCACCTGACACTCGGCAAACCATTCGTGCGTATTCGAGTCCTGATCGCGAACCCCGGGCGTGTCGTGCGTAGCGGCAATCCTTTTGTGCAACTGGCCCGTCGACTAAGCGCCTGCATTGAGTTTAGCAATGTTG
The DNA here is from genome assembly GCA_002688175.1 of Chromatiales bacterium. Classification (GTDB taxonomy): domain Bacteria; phylum Pseudomonadota; class Gammaproteobacteria; order Steroidobacterales; genus SMWD01. Next base: position 26,903 of record NZCC01000009.1, on the reverse strand, counting down.
CTGAAGAGTTTCGTGACCATCGTGAAGCCTTCCTGATTGTCGATGAAACCGCCCTGATCTATCGCGTTGATTCCAGCAAATGGGAGGGCATTGCTGATACCCACGAACCGGCAGTTGCTCGCCGTTATCTGGGCCTGTTTGACGAGGTCTGGAATTCCTCAAGCGTGCAAACCGAACGGCGAGAATTGCGCGTCTGACGCAGCTGGCTGTCACACCATGCGATAATCCCCGGCATGAGTCCGGGTTCCCCCAAAAAGATTATTGTTGCCATGTCGGGTGGCGTTGATTCGGCGGTTGCCGCTATTCAGCTTATCCGTGCGGGTCATGATGTCGCCGCATTACATATGACCAATTGGGAAGATGACGATAGTTACTGCACCGCTGCAACAGATCTGCAGGATGCACGCAAAATCTGCAATGACCTTGGGATTCCCCTGCATCACGTCAATTTTACGGCGAATTATCGTGAACAGGTATTTGCCGAATTCCTCGCCGAGTATTCCCGCGGTCGCACACCGAATCCGGATGTTCTGTGTAATCGTGAGATCAAGTTTGGTGTCTTTCTTGATTACGCCCACCGGCTGGGTGGTGAACTGATTGCCACCGGTCATTACGCCCGTATTGGCCCCGGTCAGCCGACGCGGCTACTCAAAGGCGTCGATACCAACAAGGATCAAAGCTATTTCCTGCATCAGGTCAGCGCCAGTGCACTTGGACAGGCACTATTTCCACTCGGATCCATGGAAAAATCCGAGGTCAGAAGCATCGCCCGTGACCACGGCTTGAGCGTCTATGACAAACAGGACAGTACCGGGATCTGTTTCATTGGTGAACGCCCGTTCCGTGAGTTCCTCAGCCAATTCCTGACCGGTGAGCCAGGTGAGGCTGTCACGCCAGAAGGTCGCAGCGTCGGTAAACACGACGGACTGATGTATTACACGCTCGGCCAGCGCCAGGGACTTGGCATTGGTGGATTGGCAGACGGCAGTAATGAACCGTGGTTTGTAGCTGCCAAGCACGAAGCCCGCAACGAACTGATCGTCGTTCAGGGCCGTGATCATCCATTGCTGTGGTCCACGGGTCTCATCACATCGACACCGCACTGGATCCACCTGGAACCGGCTGAACTCGCTACCCAGGCAAGCTTCCGCTGCGCTGTCAAGACCCGCTACCGACAACAGGATATACCGTGCACGGTAAGCCGCCATACAAGCGGAGGCCTTCAGGTTGTATTTGATACACCCCAGTGGGCTGTCACGCCAGGCCAATATGCTGTTTTTTATGCCGGTGACGAATGTCTCGGTGGCGGCCCGATCGATTCTGCCTGGTCTGCGGAAAACCCTGTGGCCGCGACCGGCCACGCTCCGTTATAATTTCGGCCCCATAATTCCAGGCCAGTAAACGGAGATACTCCATGGCAGATGTTGTTGACGCAAAAACGGTACTTACCGTTGGCGGGACCGATTACCAGATTTATAAATTGCAGGCTGTGACTGAAGGACATGTTGATCGTCTGCCCTACTCACTGAAAATTCTGCTCGAGAACCTGTTGCGCCATGCTGATGGTGGAGATGTCAGTGCAGAAGATATTGCTGCCCTGGCCAACTGGGACCCGAATTCGACACCAAGCCACGAGATCGCATTCACACCCGGGCGAGTCATTATGCAAGACTTTACCGGTGTACCGGCGGTCGTTGACCTGGCCGCAATGCGTGATGCTGTCGTCAAACTTGGCGGTGATGCTGAAAAAATTAACCCGCTCTCACCCGCTGAGCTCGTCATCGACCACTCGGTTCAAATCGATAACTATGGCACCGCAACCGCCCTGGCAGAAAATAATGCCATTGAGTTTAAGCGCAACCAGGAACGCTACTCATTTTTGCGCTGGGGCCAGAATGCATTTGATAATTTTCGAGTCGTACCACCTAACACGGGCATCGTCCACCAGGTCAACCTTGAATACCTGGCACGCGTCATTTTCGATACTGAACTGAATGATCAACGAGTCGCATATCCGGACACGGTCGTCGGTACTGATTCGCATACTACGATGATCAACGGCCTGGGTGTTCTCGGTTGGGGCGTTGGTGGCATCGAGGCTGAGGCCGCCATGCTCGGGCAACCCATCACGATGTTAATTCCACAAGTCATTGGTTTTCGCCTTACCGGTCAACTAAAGGAAGGCACCACGGCAACCGACCTCGTCCTGACAGTCACGCAGATGCTGCGCGAGAAAGGCGTCGTAGGTAAATTTGTCGAGTTCTTCGGGGACGGACTTTCCGGTCTGCCACTCTCAGACCGCGCAACGCTTGCCAATATGGCGCCTGAATTTGGCAGCACTTGCGGTATTTTCCCGATTGATGGTGAGACGATTAGATACCTGCAGCTGTCCGGCCGAGATGCGCAACAAATTGAGCTCATCGAAGCGTATGCCCGCGCTCAGGGCATGTGGCGAGAAGATGGACAACCAGACCCCCTGTTCACGGACGTACTCGAACTTGATCTGGGTGCTGTAGCACCCTGTATATCCGGTCCGAGCAGACCGCATGATCGAATCCCGCTGAGCACTGCTGCCGAGACCTTTAATGCGTTACGGCAAAAAACCGGTATTGATCAGGTACGCACAGCCAGCGTGACTAAAAATGGGGAAACATTTGACCTCCAGGATGGCGCAATCCTGATTGCAGCGATCACGAGTTGTACTAATACGTCGAACCCGTCAGTCATGATCGCCGCCGGTTTGCTGGCTCGTAAAGCCGTTGCGCTCGGCCTGCAGTCAAAGCCCTGGGTCAAGACCACTCTCGGCCCCGGTTCGCGTGTGGTCAGCAATTATCTTGACCAGTCAGGTCTTACCGCCGATCTCGATTCACTGGGTTTTAATGTAGTTGGCTTCGGCTGCACCGCTTGCATCGGCAATTCCGGTCCACTCGATGCACCGATAGCAACCGCCGTTAAAGATAATGATTTGCTCGGTTGCAGCATATTATCCGGCAACCGTAATTTTGACGGCCGCATTCATCCCCTCGTCAAGATGAACTTTCTGGCCTCGCCACCGCTCGTTGTAGCGTATGCGCTCGCCGGCTCGATGGACATCGATCTGGCCAACGACGCACTTGGCACCGATACCGACGGCAACCCTGTCTACCTCAAAGACATTTGGCCGTTGCAGGCAGAAATCCAGGCGGTCATAACTGCCACTATCGATTCGGATATGTTTCGGGCCAGTTATGAAGGTGTCTTTGCCGGGGATGAAAACTGGAATGGCCTCGACGTACCCACCAGTAACATCTATGCATGGGCACCGGACTCAACTTATGTACGCAACCCGCCTTATTTTGAGGGTATGTCACTGACCACCGACAATGTCAGTGATATTCACGGCGCCCGAGCGCTGGCCCTGCTTGGCGACAATGTCACGACTGATCACATTTCTCCAGCCGGCTCATTCACAGCCGATTCTCCAGCCGGCATGTATCTGGTCGACCAGGGCGTCGATCCGCAAGACTTTAATTCTTACGGTTCACGGCGCGGTAACCATGAAGTCATGATGCGCGGGACATTTGCCAATATTCGCCTGCGTAACCATTTGGCGCCGGGTACCGAAGGTGGCTGGACCTGCTATCAGCCTGATGGTGAACAGATGACAATCTATGCGGCCGCAATGCGTTACGCCTCAGCCGGTATCCCGCTGATCGTCATCGCCGGCAAGGAATACGGCATGGGTTCATCACGTGACTGGGCAGCAAAAGGAACTAAATTACTTGGAGTTCAAGCAGTTGTTACAGAAACTTATGAACGAATCCACCGTTCTAACCTGATCGGCATGGGTGTATTACCGTTACAATTTCATGCCGGCGAATCAGCTGAATCGCTGGGCCTGGATGGTTCGGAGTCATTCGATATTACCGGGTTGAATAACGGTGAGGCTGAGGAAGTTACGATTACGGCCAGTAAGACCGACGGCGGTAGCATCAACTTTCAGGCCCAGGTTCGTATCGACACCCCCAAGGAGCGCGATTACTACCGTAACGGCGGCATTTTGCACTATGTCCTGCGACAACTCGCTGCATAGTGCGGGGAGACGTGACTAAAGCCCCTCCTGCTGGTGGTATTTCTGGTTGGTTGTCCGGGTTAAACCATGGGCTCTGACCGTGAAATCGATGTTTTTCCTCCGGCTCTTATCGATGCGCTCGTTGACTCACGACACATTGTCGTGATGACCGGTTCAGGCACCTCGGCCGAAAGCGGTATCCCAACTTTTCGTGACGCACAGACGGGCCTGTGGGCCAAGTATCGCCCCGAAGATCTTGCGACACCTGAAGCCTTCGCGCGTAACCCGCAACTGGTTTCGGACTGGTATGAATGGCGGCGACAACTCGTTAGCAAAACTGACCCAAATCCCGGCCACACGGCAATTGCAGCACTCACAAAACTTGTCAAACAATTAACTCTGATCACGCAGAATGTCGATGGGCTGCATCAACGTGCCGGTAACGATGACGTTATCGAGTTTCACGGCAATATCATGCTCAGCCGGTGCACCGATGGTCACCCGGCCACCGGCATTCAGGGTGATACAGAAAGTCCGCCCCGCTGTGAGCAATGTGGAGCAATGATCAGGCCGGCTGTCGTCTGGTTTGGTGAATCGATTCCCGCGGCGGTGCTGCAACGCGCGCTCGCGGCGGTTGAAACCTGCGATGTATTTTTCGCAATTGGTACCTCGGCACAGGTTCAACCGGCAGCTGGTCTTGCACTACTCGCCAAACAAAATGGTGCGACGCTGATCGAAATCAACCCGGCTGAAACACCGCTAACAGACGATTGCGATTACATACTTAAGGGTCCAAGTGGTGCGATATTGCCCAAACTTGTTAGCGCACTAAAACAGACATCTGACCATGCATAAACTGATCGATATTGGCGCAAATCTGACCCATAACGCATTTGACAAGGATCGTGACGAGGTCTTGCAACGGGCGATCGCTGCTGGTGTTAGCCGCCAGATTGTAACCGGGACAACACTTGAAGCCAGCAGCGATGCACTGGCACTTGCCAATCTGCATCATGGCACCTTGTATGCGACTGCCGGCGTGCATCCGCATCATGCCGAGGAACTCGACGACGACTCGCTCAAGGCACTCGGCAAGCTCGCGACCCAGCCACAGATTGTAGCTGTCGGTGAGTGCGGACTAGACTATTTTCGCAACTACTCGCCGCGAGAAGCCCAACTCGTGGCATTTGAAAAACAGCTGAAACTTGCCATTGAAGTACAAAAACCCGTCTTTTTGCATCAACGTGATGCACATGATGATTTTATCGCCGTACTCGCGAACGCACTTGATGAAATTCCCGGTGGCGTCGCACACTGCTTTACCGGCACCCGCGACGAGATGCGCGCCTGTCTTGACCTGGGTCTGTACATCGGCATTACAGGCTGGATCTGCGACGAGCGCCGCGGTCACGATCTGCGCGAGGCAGCGCAGTATCTGCCGCTTGATCGCATCCTGCTGGAAACAGATGCACCCTACTTACTACCCCGAGATCTGCAGGCAAAGCCCGATGGACGCCGTAACGAACCTTCGGTGCTGCCACACATCCTGGAATCTGTCGCCCGCTGCATGGGCCAGACACCGAAAAGTGTTGCCGATGCTGCGACTCGCAATACTGAGGCGCTGTTTAGATTATCAGCAAACTGAGTACCTGCTCCGGCTCTGCCATCATGGCCTGGTAACAAAGCCCATAACGCCAAAACCCCGCTGGAGGAGCGGGGCTTGGCGGAGGATCGTGACCAAAGAAGGGGGGTCTCTGGCCACGAGTGATACTCTAACGAATCCCCTCTGACACAGCGGTTACCAGAACATTACAAATCGTCCATACATGGAAGGTTGCTTTACCAATATTGTCATCAATGTATTTTTTCCATATTCCTGCTCGCCTTTTGCTGATTGGTCACTATCGTACTCTTCAGTCAGCGAACATCATTACAATAACGGATGATCTGCTTATTAAAGGCATGTGGGAACTCCACAAAGGGCGCATGACCTGCGCCTTTAATCACCACGAGCTTTGTTGCAACATTGGCGGCCGCCAGCTGAGCATTGAACTCCTGACCCAGACCCAGTGGAACCTGCGGGTCTTGTTCGCCCCAAATTACCAGGCTGCGCACCTGTAGTTTCCCGCTGTTGAAATCAGCGTAAGCTTGCTGCTTCAGTGCCTTGAAGCTCGGATGCAAAGGATTCATCCGCAGTGCTGCCATGTGCTTGCGGGCAACGGCTGTTTTGGGCGATTGATATTGGTTCGCCACCCGCTGTGCTTTGGCCGTAGTAATGTTATTACCACTCGGATAGCGCAGCGCCATTGCCCGCCGAGCGCTGTGTATCGTTGGACCGGTTGGCGGGTCAGTAAAACGGGCGGTATAGAGGATGAAAGCAAGCGCTTCACGCATCAGCTCCATGTTATCGGGTACCATGACCGTATCCACGTTGACCAGGCAACTCACCAGGTCGGGTCTTTGTAATGCGAGCCGGGTAACCGGCCAGCCTCCTTGCGAATGCCCAACCAGCGCGACATTTCTTAGACCAAGCGCAATTACAAAATCCTCCAGGTGCTGTGCATCACGGGCAAAATATTCCGCGTAATCCTCTGCTGCCGGAAGATTGGCAGTGCCCGCTTGAGCCAGACGGTCTAACGCAATAACACGAAAGTTACGTGACAATTCAGTGAAGTTCTGCTCCCACTTCTGTGCACTGTTATTGGCGCCTCCAGCCTGGCCGCCATGCACCAGGATAAGTACAGGTCCTTTCCCCCGATCGAAATAGCGCGTCCTGATACCGTTTACATCTAAGTAACGGGCATCCTCAAGCGGCATCGAATTGTGCCAGGCGGGTACTTCCTGATTTTGCGGTGGCAGGATCTGAACATTGCTGCTGCAAATTTTCTGACTGGTCATGCTATCAACTACTTCAAGAGCAGTCTCACCAACGTGTCGCGCATTCAGTACAACATGAAATCCATTGCGTTTATCGTCAACAGCACAACGTTGCAGTGACTGCAGATAAACAACATCCATCATGTCGGGATCACGGAAATTGATTGATATGTTTACCGGCAACTGATCGCCACAAAGAATAAAATCTGTATCTTCCCCCGAAACCAGAGTAGCGCCGGAGAAATTACAATTGTCAGCGTAAACCAGGCTAACCAGCAAATTGCCTGCCAAATAAACAGTAATCGTTTTGCTGCAGAAATATTTCAACAAAACATTGAAGGCTTCTAATTTTTCATCAGGTGATCGACCTGCATGGTAACTGCCATTTCACGCAATGAGTCCCATTGCGACAGCCAGGACAGCATCTCATCGCCCGCGCCTTCCTGGCTCTCGGCCTGCAAATTGTTCACCAGCACATCCAGTTGAATAACATCGGAAGGTTGCCCCTTGCTGAATTCACCCCGTTTTGTAAATGCCACATAACCGGTAACCGGGATGTCGTCGACGAGTCGCCGAACTGCAGCCAAGCGATCGTAGAGCGCAAACTGGGGATTGCTGAATGTAAACCGACGGTCGTCTGAGATAACCGTCCAGTCCTGCATGGAATCGCTGCCGAAAACATTCCCCTCGACATCCTTCAGATCGACAATCACGATACCACATCGAGTTAGCAGCGCCAGCCCGACGGTAATCTCGCCGTCGTCACCGTTCGGGATCAGAAAATCAGCCAACAGGTCTTTGGCTACAGACCGCAGGCGCTGCTCCGGTCGCTGAGACCTGCGCTTGTAATAGATGGCAATACCGATGAGAACCAGCAGCAAAACGCTGCCGCCAATGACCGGAATCAGCATTTCATGCTGCAATAACGCATTCATGTCTTATTGGCACCCGACCGAACGGTTAACTTAAAGCGCCTGTGCAACCTGATCCAGCTCTGCATCGATGGTTTTATAATCAACAGACCAGTCGAGCAACCGGGCCAACTCGACCGGCGGCTCGATTTGCTGATCCAGCAAAGGCTCAACGATTGTATCGAACTTTGCTGCATGAGCGGTGGCAACGACAACCCAGTGTCCTGCTTGTTTTTCTGCTTCCGGTAAATTGCGATAAACATGCAGGCCGGTCGCTGTGTGTGGGCACCAGGCAGTTCCATGACGTTCGTATTCATCTCTGATCGTCGCGCGAATAACAGCATCGCTGACGGACTGTGCGCTGACAATTTCACGTATGCCGTCAACATCACCACACAGCGCTTGTAATCGTTCCATGTTGCTCGGGTCTCCAACGTCCATCGCCGAGGCCAGGGTCGCTTTACTCGGTCGCGGCTCATATTCCCCGCTGAGCAGGAAATCCGGAATGGTCGCATTTTCATTCGTTGCAAACACGATGCGACCAATCGGCATGCCCATACGCCTCGCCCAGACGCAGGCAAACCCGTTGCCGAGGTTGCCGGTTGGTACGATAAAATTGCTCACTGCTCCGGTGGCACGATAATGTTCGAGGCTGCATTTCGCGTAATACGCTGCCTGCGGCAGCAAGCGACCGACATTGATACTGTTCGCTGAAACCAGGTTATGCGCAGAATTCAGAGCTGGATCAGCAAATGCGGCTTTAACCAGTCGCTGACAGTCATCGAACTCACCACGTACCGCCAGTGCGACGACATTATCGCCCCAGCACGTCAGTTGATGCTGTTGTCGTGGTGATACCCGCCCATCGGGAAACAGAACGACAACCCGGGTACCGGGTTTACGGTGATATGCAGCCGCAACCGCACCGCCGGTATCGCCTGATGTTGCGACAAGAATGGTAACAAGCGGTTGCGCAAACTCACCTTTCTCGATGATTGAGACCATCGTTGCAGCCAGGAATCGTGCGCCGACATCCTTGAAGGCAGCCGTGGGACCGTGAAACAGCTCCAGCACCGATATAGCATGTGGCTCATCGGGCAAACGAATTAACGGTACAGGAAAGTCCAGGGCTTCATGGCAAATGCCCGGCAGGACCGATTCAAGGCTTGAGCCGCTGAAAAATGGCGCCAGGAATTGCGCCGCTATGGCAGCGAAAATATCCAGGCCGTCGAACGTATCAATCTCATAGCTTGGCAAGCTATCCGGAACATAGAGTCCGCCATCAGGCGCTGTGCCGCTCATAATGGCCTGCTCGATACGCACTGCATGCCCGGTACGGGTACTGATGAACTTCATATCAACAAGCTCAGCGATGCGCACCAAGATAAGATGCCAGCCGCAACAGGTCGGCAAATACACCGGCCGCAGTGACTGCCGGCCCGGCACCTGGCCCCTGAACTACGAGGGGATTATCACTGTACCGACGCGACACGTAGCGTACGATGTTGTCGGTCAGGTTCATGTTGCCAAACGCGTGATCAGCAGGTAATGATTCCAGTCGCACCGTTGCGCCGTCATTATGACTCAGACGTCCGACATAACGCAGGATATGCCCATTCGCGTGCGCATCACTCCAGCGCTGTTTCATGGCCGCATCAAATTTCGGCAAGGCATTGAGAAAATCATCGACGTTTCCTTGGCCGAGCCCATCGGGCACCAGGCTTTCGATAACAAGATCATCCAGTTCTAGCTGCATACCCATTTCACGTGCCAGGATAATGACTTTACGGGCTACATCCATGCCTGATAAATCGTCACGCGGGTCAGGTTCCGTATAGCCATTATCCCGTGCCTCACGGACAATCTGTGAAAAGGGAACGTCACCATCGAACACATTAAATAGATATGCGAGTGTACCGGAGAAAATCCCCTCGATACTGGTAATCTCGTCCCCGGTCTGACGGAGATCGCGTAGCGTTTCAATAATCGGTAATGCGGCCCCAACAGTCGTCTCGTACAGGAAATGCGCACCATGCTGATGACGCTGCTGATGCATTGCGTGGTAATACTCCAATGCACCACTGTGCGCTTTCTTGTTTGGCGTCACGACATGAATCCCGTCCGTAAACCAGTCCAGGTATCTCTCAGCCACTTGTTGACTGGCACTGCAATCAACGATTGCGGCATGTGGCAGGTGCTCAGCATTGACATGCGCAGAGAACACATCCCAGTCAAGCGGCTCACTGCTGCTTTCAAGGGCACTGCGCCAATTGCTCAGGTCCACGAAACGTTCGGCCAGATGCATGCGTGACGAGGTGGCAATAGCGCGTACCCGATAATCAAGACTGAAATCAGTCCGTAACTGCTCCGCCTGGGCGGCCATCTGGTCCAGCAACATGCCGCCCACATTACCGGGCCCGATCAAACCGATTGAAATGGTTTTGGTGGATAAATAGAATCCTGAATGCACAGCACGCAGTGCACGCGTCTCATCTGCCAGACTGATGACTGCCGAGATATTACGCTCCGACGAGCCTTGAGCAATGGCTTTAACGTTAATACCGGCTCCGCCAAGTGTGCCAAAAAACTTGGCTGAAATTCCGGGTAACCCGGCCATGCCATCGCCGACCACAGCAATAATGCTGCATTGATCCTGAACCTCGACATTCTGAATCAGGTTCTGCTCAAGCTCATTGCGAAAAGCCTGCCGGACAACCGGGCTAACCGTAGCGGCTGCACTCTTCGGTACCGCAAAGCAAATTGAATGTTCCGAACTGGCCTGTGAAATCAGCGTAACCGATATGCTCGCATCGCGGAGCGCGCCAAATAATCTATCGGCAGTGCCGGGCACGCCGATCATGCCCGCTCCTTCAAGGTTGACAAGCACAACATCGTCCACCGAAGTCACACCTTTGATTCCTGCATTGACATTGTCGGCCAGGCCGATTCTTGATCCTCGCGCCGCCGGGTTGAAAGTATTCTTAATCCAGATCGGAATGGCTTGCTCTACAGCAGGCGACATCGTTTGCGGATGAATGACTTTTGCACCAAAGTATGCGAGTTCCATCGCTTCACTGTATGACAGGTCCGATATCACCGTAGCTTCAGGCACCCGGTTCGGGTCCGCACTCATGACACCATCAACATCAGTCCAAATGTGAATCGACTCCGCATCCAGCAACGTAGCCATAATGGAGGCCGAAAAATCACTGCCATTGCGCCCCAGCGTTGTTTGCAGTCCTTCCGGGTCCGAAGCAATAAAGCCGGTTATAACGGCGATACCATTGGTTTCAGTGGTGAAATGGCGTGACATTTTTTCTCGGGATGCATCCCACTGAACAGCCGGGCCCATTTCGCCGTGCCTGACGACGATAAGTTCACGTGCATCGACCCATTTAACGTCGCATTCGCGGTCTTCATTAGCGACCTTATTGGCGAGAAATGCACTCAACAGTCGTGCTGACCAAATTTCGCCAAATCCGGAAATCAGGGATCTGCTGCGGTCGGCGGCCGCCCTGACCAGCGAGATCGCCTGCAATACATCCGCAGCATCACCGAGCTCGGCCTGAAACTGGTCCATGATCGCATCTGCCGCCGGTGTGCCCCCGATCAGCTCCTGCACGGTCTGCGCATAGCGTTCTTTAATTGTTAGCAGACCTGGCTCAATGGCAGCGGCGGAAACCTCTGCCGCCGAGACCAGGGTTAATAACGCATCTGTCTTGCCGCCCATGGCCGACACTACAACAGCCTGCCGGGCTGAAGACTCCGTTAACAGAATGTCCGCTACCCGGCTAAAACATTGCGCATCGGCCAGGCTACTGCCGCCAAATTTATGGACTTGCCAAGCGTTCTGGGTCATTTGCCCTTATTTCCCGGTAAAAAGATGGGGTTGAGCCCCAAATGCGGTTGCAAACATCAACAACCAATGTAAAACACAGCCAGCGGAAGCGGCTTCAAGCCGCTAAGCCCAGCACTGGCGTACGAAGCGCGGCCGGAAATCACTCTTGCAGTTGCGAGTCTGACCACACTTTTACCGGGCCACTACCTTTCGTGGGTGTCCGGCAAAGCCGGGTATGATACCTGTTCTGAGCCTGAACGGCAGTCTCCAGCATTGCAAATAGGCAAAGGACTATCAATAATTGAAATCGCGCTGCGATCCAGGAAATCGAATACGATGACAAGAATCTTCATCGCCCCCGCCGACACAGCACCTGACAAAGTCTGCCTGGAAAAATCGATCATTAATCCGGTCGAACGACAGGCTGTAATCAAGTCTTTCAGCGATGCTACATACCCCGAACTCATTGACATTGAGCGTCGCGGACGGGGATTTTTCGCCTGGGGTTTCCCTTCTGAGTCCCCGTTTGTGGAGCTCTGGTTCCACATGGGTATCGGTGACTTCGTTTTGATGACTTTTGACGGAGCATTTCGTTACTACGCCAAAGTGTTGGGCCGTTATGATAATAGCCGTGCTGCCATGGCTATCTGGGGTGATCAGGATGATGACTCTGGCCATCGGGAATTGCTGTTTTTCCTGTCCGAGCCGATCTCACTGGCACTGCCGACAACGGAGCTTCAGGACTATTTTCCGTCGTTAAATGGACCGTTCAACCAGATTTCAGATGACGTCATGGAACGCATCGAGGCTGATTTTGGCAGCGTTGAGCGATTCTTTCGACATCGTCTGCTCAATATGAACGTCGGCGGCCCGGTTCTCGACATGAGCGGCATCATCAAGCTGTCAGAACGTGAACAATCCAAGCCCCACGCCTTTGAACCAAAAAGCACCAAGGACGGGCGAGAACGAATTGTCGAAACAATTACCATGCGCCGCGGCCAACCTCAGATGCGTCAAAGCCTGCTGGCAGCCTATGACTATACGTGCGCCATTACCGGCTGTAATGCCCCCGATGCACTTGAAGCGACCTACATCATTCCATTCCGTGGCAAATACACGCACCATTCTTCAAATGGTTTATTACTGCGCGCAGATGTTCATACTTTGTTCGATCTGGGCAAAATTGCCGTGGACACACGAACGATGACACTGGTCATTAGCGATGAACTACTCAATACGAGCTACCGGATTCTTGCCGGCCGACCGCTGAAATATCCGCATGAAAATGCTCAGCGTCCCTGTACCGAGGCGCTGGACCTGCATCGAAGGCTGGTCGGCCTGTAATGTCTATAATATATATTAATAATACTCTTTAATATACTGATATTATTAATAATACTACTACGTTTTTCTGGTGACAGTATGCATATGACACGTGATGAATTCGTGAACTGGCCACAGAAGGCCGTTACGCTGCTCGGCATGTCCGGGGTTGGCAAAACTCATCTTGCCAATCGTTTACCGAAGACCAACTGGTTTCACTACAGCGGTGACTATCGGATCGGCACGAAATACCTGGCCGAGCCGATCCTTGACAATATCAAGCGTCAGGCCATGCAGATTGACTTCCTCAAAGACCTGTTGCGCAGTGATTCGATCTATATTGCCAATAATATCAGTGTGCATAACCTCGAACCGGTATCGACGTTTCTTGGCAAAATCGGGCGCGCCGAGCTGGGCGGCCTGCCAATTGATGAATTCAAACGCCGCCAGTCACTGCATATGCAAGCTGAAGCGGCCGCAATGTCTGACGTCGCGGAATTTATCGATAAGGCACATGAGATTTATGGCTACGATCACTTTCTGAACGATGCCGGTGGCAGTATTTGTGAATTACCCACCAGTCCGGCGATTGAGGCATTAAAGCAACACACGCTGATCCTATATCTGAAATGTGATCCTGAGATGGAAGAAGAGCTTATACGGCGTGCAGCCAGCAACCCGAAACCATTATTTTTCAACGACATCTTTCTTGACAAGAAACTTGCCAAGTACCTTGCGCGGGAGAAACTCGACTCCGCCGAAGAAATTGAACCTGACCATTTCGTAAAATGGATTTTTCCCGAGCTACTTGAGCATCGCAGGCCTATTTATGAAGCGTTAGCCAATGAACATGCTTACACCGTCGATGCCGGCCTCATCAGTGGCGTCAGCAGTGAATCTGACTTCATTGAGCTGATCGCTGACGGCATCGAGCAGAAAAACCACTCGGGCTAACGGCCGGCTCCGCATCATGCCAGATCTCCAACACATTACAGTACTGGGCAAACGTATTGCTTACCGGACTACCGGTACCGGTGATGCATTTATTGTCCTGCATGGCAATCCTACCTCTTCTCCAATCACTATAGCGGTCAGGCTACACCGATTTAAAATATGAGCTGGCGCACAGCTGATTAGCCCTGATCCGGCCAAGAAACAGACCATATTTCAAGCATAATGCTAAATTAGCCCCCGTCTGGAAACAGGCTGGCAGCAACGATTCGTTACATCAGCGATATTTCACGCTAGACTTCGCGTACGGGGAAGGAAACCTCATTTCAGGAATAATAATTTTAGCGGGCACGCAGACCCGCCTGAATTCGCTAACGGATCCATCACTATGAATGAACCTAACGCTCGTCCTCTCGACGGCTTTCGCATTATTGAAGTTGGCCAACTTCTTGCCGGACCTTACGTGGGCAGCATCCTGGGTTATTTCGGCGCTGAAGTCATCAAAGTCGAATCACCTGGGGATGGCGACCCCATTCGCAAATGGCGGGTTCTTGATGACAGCGGTACGTCCTGGTGGTGGCACAGCCTGGGTCGCAACAAGAAATGTATCACTGCTAATCTGCGCAACGAACAAGGCCAGGCAATCGTCCGCCAGCTGATCGATAAAGCCGATGCCGTTGTCGAGAATTTTCGCCCCGGCAGGATGGAAAAATGGGGTCTTGGCCCTGATGCCTTCAAGACCAGTAACCCGGGACTGATCTATGCACGCATCTCCGGCTACGGTCAGGATGGCCCCTACGCTTCCAGGCCGGGGTTCGCTTCGGTCTGCGAAGGTGTCGGTGGTCTGCGCTACGTGAACGGTTTTCCGGATGGCCCACCGGTACGTCCCAATCTGAGCCTCGGTGATACATTGGCCGGGCTGCATACTGCGTTTGGGATTGTCATGGCCCTGGTCGGGCGCATGAAAGACCCTGACGGCGCCGGACAGATCATCGATACCGCGCTCTACGAAGCGGTGTTCAACATGCTCGAAGGTGTCGTTCCTGAATTTGACGGTGGCGGGGTCGTGCGGGAACCATCCGGCTCGACATTGACCGGCATCGTACCGACCAATACTTACCGCTGCACCGACGGTAAATTCATCATCATTGGTGCTAATGGTGACTCCATTTTCAAGCGTCTGTGCGACAAGATGGATCGATCGGACATGGGAGAAGACCCGCGCTTTGCCGATAACGCCGGACGTGTCGAGCACGAACCGGAAATTGATGTCGCTATAACGAAATGGACCTGCTCGCTGGACTCCGTGACGGCTCTGAGCTTACTGGAAGAAGCGCGCGTTCCGTCCGGACCGATCTATAACGTTGCAGATATGCTTGCCGATGATCATTTCAAGGCGCGAGGATTGTTCGAAGAAGTTGAAGTCAACGGCAAACCTCTGAAGATCCCGGGCATGGTGCCAAAATTCAGCAAGACCCCGGGGCGCACTGATTGGCCAGGCCCCGCTGTCGGCGCCTTCAATGACGAAATTCTTGGTGAATTACTGGGCATCAGCGCTGAAGATCAGGCCAAACTGAAGGATGACGGCATAATCTGAGTTGCCGTAGTCATGGACCAGCCCGGAAACGACTTGCTCAGTGGGCGGCTTTTCGCCGCGATGCACTTAAATCAACCCGCAACCATTTACTTAACAAGGTAACATCGCAATCCCGTATATGCCTGAGACCCACGACCCATGAAGGATGATCAGGACCCCGGTCTGCCCACCCGCAGAAAATTTCTTTGGATAGTCATCACCGGCAGCGATGGCTTATTCTGGCTGAATGTCAGCCGACTATCGAGGTCTATGCCGGTACACGTTGATAGCAGAACGATGAAGACGGCATTCAGAGCACCTAAAATTCCAGCGATCGCATATCCATCGACATGAACCAACAAGTAAAGAAACACGATCTGTGCGACTGCAAGTATTGCAATTACCCCCAGAGTCATCTGTCTCTCACTTCCGGTGTGAATTGTCTCTTTTATGAACATCGTATTACCTCCTCTTTGTCTTCAGCGACCTGGGTCGTTGGGCTAATGGTTCACTCATCTATTCAGCAATCCGCATACAGGGTTATTTTGCAAAGACCGTGCCGGAATTATCCAGTAACCTCTCAAGTTATTGATAATACTTACTATATTATTCCTGATCTATTATTTATGTCGGCTTGACTCGACATAAGCTGCCGGCTGAGCTCAGCATTCTGACGCTGAATGTCAATAAGTGACGTCCAATTGAATAAGCTATGTTATCAGTCAGTTAAGAGTATATTTTAGTATCCCCTGGCTCCGGAGCCACATTAACGTGACATCAACGGGCAGAACACTTGGCCTCGGTTACAGAAATACCGAGAGACGACATCGGCTATTACGTATTCAGATTAGGTTTGAGATAACCGAATCTACCTCTACTGGGTTCGTCTACCCCCCCCTGTGAATCCAGTAATTGCGTGAAAGTTTGGCCCCGATTTTTTCGGGGCCTTTGTTTATCCGCAGGGACCCTGGATCAACATTTGCCGGAATGACCCCCGTAGAATTGTTGATAAATTGTGGCTGACTGAGAATTCAAATAGATAACATCACCCTTGCACGTGTTATTCATGTGATCAGTATCGTGGCCTGGATCGGCGGTGTTGCTTTCGTCACCACCATCTTGCTCCCTGCGGTTCGGCGAATGAAAGAACCTCGGGAACGCGTGTCATTTTTTGAGCACATTGAAAAAAAATTCGCCTGGCAAGCTCGAGCGACAACGGTACTGGCCGGGATTTCCGGATTTTACATCACGACCGTCTGGGATCTTTGGGACCGATTCTTGAGTGCGGGATACTGGTGGATGCACACCATGGTACTGGTATGGTTAGTGTTTACCGTTATGCTGTTCATTGCGGAACCACTGTTTCTACACCGCTGGTTTCTGGTTAAAGCGCGACAGGATCCAGAGGGCACATTCCGTATCATTGAGCGACTGCATTGGATTTTGTTAGCTATAAGCACTTTGACGACATTTGGTGCTGTTGCCGGTAGTCATGGGATGATGCCCTGAGTACCGCTGTTGAACAAAGAACATGTACCACTGAAAAATGGTGATCATAGCCTGCTGATGGGCACAAACACATCGGGTAACCGCGCCACACTCGAAAGGATGCGGTGGGTACCAGCTGCGGTCAGGCTGGCGGAATCCCCTGCCCCGGTCAACACACTCACAGCCGCCACACCGGCCGCGCGACTGGCGGTAACATCGATACAGGAATCACCGATATACGCAGCCTCTTGGGGCTCCAGACCCAGTTTATCCAGGCATAACTGAATACCTTCCGGATCTGGTTTGCGCGCCTGAACGTCCTTGCCGGTAATAATGATCTCAAATAAATCCAGTAATCCAGCCTTCCGTAACGGCGGGAAAGACTCGCCGTTGGAACCGGTATAGATGGCCAGTCGCGTCCCGGCCTGTCTTAAGGAGGTCAGCACATCCCCACAGCCCGGAATAACATCGACAACTTCGTTCATGGCATCAGGCCAATGTCGCATGGTGGCCGCACGCAGTTCTGCAATCAAACGTTTATCACCCTGCCTGTCGGGCGGGATTATAAAGTCCCAGAATGGCTGATTCGAATTCAACGCCTGTCGCACATCGGCCTGACTGACGCTGTAACCGTAGGCCTCAGTCGCTCGACTGGCCGCAAGCTGATACCCATCGAGCGAATTCAACAACGTGCCGTCAACATCAAAAATAATCGCTTGCGGCGAATACCAGTCATAACTCGCAAGTCTGACAACATCACCGTCAGCGACGGACAGATGTTGGCGAAGATTAATAGCGGCAACAATCTCAACCTGATTGGTCGGATAACCATCGACCTCAGGCACTACAATCGCACCTGTAACGGTGTCGGCAATGCTGATCGAATGCAATATGGCATCGCAGGCTTCGTTCGGTGCCGCCATGCGCTGTCCACGGCGTGCCTGCAGTCTTCGCCATGCTTCCCGGTCAATCTCGCTGTCAAGGATCAGATTCAGGGTACCGGGAAATGGATCGATACCCCAGTGTTGCAGAAACTGTTCATATGCCCAGTCTAATCGCGTGAAACCGGCACCCAGGCCGACCCCGGTTGCAACCCGGCCGGCAAATGATAGTGATGAGGAAGGCAATCTATTCACGTTGTCATTTTGCACAGTGGATAATCCAACAAGCAAGAATCGGCCGGTATTGGCATCAGCCTGCAAACAGGCGAAACTGTGCATGCTTGAGGATATTAGTTATTTCCTCGATCATTTCTATATAAATTATTTAACCTGTTGTTTTTATTATGTTTGGATTTGATTACATCACGAGTCTTATTGACAAAACCCTGGCCAGCCAAGCACTGGAAGAACTCACTGGTGAGGACGGTGGGCCCTGCCTGGCACTGACTCGCAGCGACGACCCGATGGCTGACGCTGGCGCCTTGCGGCTGTGGAGAGGAACCGGGGATGGTCTGATTGATCGTATGATTCACTTCCGCTTGGTGAGTGATCCGGTCGATACCCAGCTTTTTTTCCTGTTCGGCCGCGCTGAGTCAGCAATGCCCCACTTTCATGCGCAGGTAGTCCAGTTCGGACCGGATGCCTGTGTCTTTAACACTGATTACCTGCCACGCCTCGATCCGGTCGATCATCCAGACTACTACACAGAAGTATTCGCAGCGCTGACCAAGCCTTACTGGAAGGCGATCAACGATAAGAATAACGTCTGTGCGCTGGCACCAGCCAACCCGGCGATTGCCGCGTACCTGAGCCCCTGGAGTATCGGTTGCGGCCGACCGACAAACCGCGCTGAACTCGACCGCGTCAGCCCATCGATTGAGGCGTTTCTGAACCAATACCTCGATCTCGCTGATAGCCTGGTCTATGCAGGCTCATCAGCAGAACGGTTACGCGATCGTGACCAACGACACCTGGACCAGTTTTTCGACGACCGTCTTGATCCTCGCGCCTGGAAAGGTGTGTATAGCGTAATCGGAGAAGATATTGGCCAACAGGTCAAGAATATATTCAAAACTCAACTACGTGCCTGATTTGTAAATCGGCTGCGAAACTCATAACCAACTATGGAGCCACGACAATGAAAATAGCAATTATCGGTGCCGCCTATACCGGCATGGAAGCAGCGCGATACTTAAAGAGCCGGGGACATACCATCAGTGTCACCACGACCAGTGAGCACCGGGTGGCAGAACTCGAGTCGGTGTCGGACCGGGTTGTTGTCATGCGCGGTAATAACCGGGAGATGATGCGCGAGTTGTTGACCGGACAGGATGCCGTGCTGATGACGGTCGCCGGCGGCATGGTCGAGAAAGACGGTAAATTTGTCATGGACCTTGAGCTTTATACGGATACCTATGTTGGTACGGCCGAGTGTCTCGTTGAATGTCTGGATGCCGCGCCGGAACTCAGACAGATTGTCTTTACCGGATCATGGAGCGTATATGGCAACGCCGGGGGTGCGGACGATGTGAATGAAGACACCCCTGCTACACCTGGCAGCCCCTTCCAGCAAGTCTATGCCGATACAGAATCCATTCTGTTTAACGTCGCGACCGATACCCTGAAAGTCTGCGTTTACCGAACCGGGACGATCTACGGGCCGCAGGTTGGCTTTATTCCCCGGCAACTGCGCGCCCAGGCTCTGCCACTGGCCGGCCAGACCGTACCGTTCGACGGTGATTCACCCGCAACCATCGTGCATCGCGATGATGTTGTGAGCGCACTGACTTTCGCGCTCGACAACCACCTGTCCGGCATCCACAACCTCATCAACGACATCAGCGAATCAAAATCCAGTTTCATGGGCAAGTTTGTGGCCGAGGCCGGCGGTGAGCCAATCAACTGGGTCGGCCATGGAACCGGTCCGAAATCCTTGTCAAATCAGAAAATCAAAGATGCCGGCTACCAATTCCTTGATCCGCTCGGTGAACATGATGGCGAGTGCGTACTGTAAAATCAGGCCATAACAATCAGCCCGTTACGCCGCCAATAAAGGAGTTTTGATGCCTACAGTTCCCGGTAGCGCACCAAAAACGCAAGCCAAAAAACTTGGCCTGTTCTGGTTGATGCCGGGTATCACGAAGATCAACGGTCTGAGCTATTTCATCACGGCCATGCTGGCCGTGCCGATGATGGCTTCCTTAAGCTTCCTGCAGCCGATGATTCTGAAACTTGTCGGAGTCGAACGTGCCATTCAGGGCACACTGAGCGGTGACCTGACGTTTTACCAGGAATGCATAGTCATTGCGCTGACACCCTTTATCGGCGCACTGGCCGATAAACTCGGTCGCCAACCACTCCTCATGCTCGGCATCGCACTGCTCGGTATCGGCTACGCGTTCTATCCATTCGCCGACAGTATTTTCATGATGTATGCCTACCGCACTATATTCGCAGTTGGTATGGCGCTTGTCGCGACCGTGATCTCGGTCATCAACATGGACTACGTGCAGGACCGCAGCCGGGGCAAATGGGTTGCAGTCGCCAGCATGACCCAGGGCCTCGGCATATTCATCATCACCCAATTACTCCGGCGTCTGCCTGCCGAGTTTGCGCAACTCGGTTACACCGAGACCGTCACCGCAAAATATCTGTTCTGGGGCTGTACAGGTATTTGCCTGTTTACATTTTTCATCGCCACGTTCGGTCTCAGCCGCCATAAACCAGCCGAGGCGCGTGAGCGAGAGCCCATGATCAAACTCATCCGCCTGGGACTTGATGCGGCACGGAAAAACAGTCGCATTGCCCTGGCTTATGGCTGCGCATTTGCCGCACGCGGCGATATTCTCGTGGTAGGCACGTTTAGCTTCCTGTGGACCCAGCAGGCAGCCGAGGATCTCGGACTTGGTATTGCCGCCGGATATCAGCGTGGCGGCATAATTGTCGGCATTATCCAGGGTTCCGCACTGACCTGGGCGCTGATCATGGGCTCCATGCTGGATAAGATCGACCGGGTCACGGGCGTCATCATCGCATTTAGCCTGTCGGCCATCGGTTACACCGCGTTCGGGCTGGTAACAGATCCATTTTCAAGTAGTATTTTCATCCCGGCAATCCTGCTCGGAATGGGCGAAACGAGCACCATCATCTCAGGCAATGCATTGATCGGCCAGAATGCGCCGGCTCAGATACGTGGTACGGTACTCGGCAGTTATGCCCTTTTCGGCGCCCTTGGTATCCTGATCGCAACATCCATCGGCGGTCGTGCTTTTGATCAGTGGATGGCGGGTGGTCCTTTTGTTCTGATGGGCGTCATCAACTCGATAGTCCTGCTCACCGCCATCATCATCCGTCTGAAAACCGGCAAGCACCTACCTGGCTGAAAGCAACCAAATCTTAATTAAGGGGTCAACTCGATGCCGTCAATCCTGATCACTGGTGCCAATCAGGGCCTTGGCCTCGAGTTTACCCGCCAATATGCCGCTGACGGCTGGACCGTTATTGCCTGTTGCCGTACACCGGAATCGGCTGACAGTCTCGCGGAACTTGCCGCTGATCATGACACTATATCGATTGAAAAACTGGATATACGCGATCATGCCGCTATCGGGGCACTTGGACAAAAATACACCAATATGCCGCTGGATATTCTGCTGAATAACGCCGGTATTATTGGTCCGATCCCGATAGCCGAACATATCGAACGGCAGCACTTCGGCAAAATGGACTACGAAGTCTGGCGCGATGTCATCGAGACCAATACATTTGCCCCGGTGAAAATGGCTGAAACATTCATCGATAACCTTGCCGCCGGGGAACAAAAGAAACTGGTTAATATATCGAGCCAGCTCGCCTCGATTACGGAAAGAATAATTCCGGCAATTGCCTACTCAAGCAGCAAGACAGCGCTCAATCGAACCATGACAATCATTGCCGATCAACTTAAGGAACGCGGTATTATTGTTGCAATATTCTGCCCGGGACAAGTCAAAACTCGCATGGACTTTGGTTCGGCCACAGTCGAAATCGAGCAAAGCATTAGCGCGCTGCGGCCATTGATCGCAGCGCTGACGCTCGATGATACCGGCAGTTTCAGGGACCATGAAGGCCGAACCATTGCCTGGTAGTGATTAGGTATTAACTGATAGCGTAGCTGAATGACAAAAATCACAACAGCAGCGCAATTTGTGCACAACCTCGTTGCTCATGGAGACTTCGGCCACGCAACGACGGCCATTGATGTCATCGAAACGCATATCTCCTGGGTCCTGTTAACCGGCGAGTATGCCTACAAGATCAAGAAACCTGTTGACCTTGGTTTCCTTGATTTCTCTGACCTTGACGCACGTCATCACTACTGCCTGCAAGAGCTTGAATTAAACCGCCGTTTCACACCTGAGTTATATCTTGAGGTCGTACCCATTGGTGGAACAGCCGGGAAACCAGTGATTGGGACGCTGCCGGCACTCGAATGGGCAGTCCGCATACGTCAATTCCCTGCTGATGCGCGTCTCGATCGAAAAATCCAACACGGATGTATCTCCAGCGATGCCATGCAGGCGTTCGGTGAATCACTCGCATGGCTGCATGACCGTGCACCTTGCGCAAACAATTATTCAAACTCGGGGAACTGGACTCTTCGGGATCTGCAATCAGTACAGGGTTATATGATCCGGGTATCACAACAAAAATCTACAACCTGCTCGCGCAGCACTCGACAACAGCGTTAACTGCAGGATATAACGTCATTGTTGATGCGACATTCTTGCGTCATGCTTATCGTGAATCATTACGATCAGTCGCTCAAAAATGCGAGTCACGATTTGCGATCCTCAATTGCATTGCTGACAAACAGATACTTGCCAAGCGCATTCGCCAACGGCAAACGAACCAGCATGACGCATCCGAAGCCGACCTTGCCGTTCTCGACTGGCAGCGTACCAATCTGGAACCTCTGACCGATGACGAGCAGCGCCATGTTTTAACGATTGATACTGGCCAAGAACTGGACACAGAAGAGATTATCCGACGCCTGCATGAAATCGCCGCAATCGTTCAATAGTCCCTGTACGTATAACTAACGGTTGAAAAATCGTCTATTTGGATCCATATAATAAGTAAGTCTCTAATAGAGGTACGGAACGATGTCTGACAGAGCTACAATTGTGTTACCGATAGACTTTTCAGAACAATCTCTTGCGGCTTTGCCCTGGGCAAAACGGATGGCTGCTGTTCTGGATGCCGAGATTCACTGTATCTATACCGTCGAACCACCGCACATCTATTCAGCGCTGGATATGGCTCCTGCCGTACCATTGCCGACTGCCGAAGAGTTGGGCGAAACCGCCAAGATCCAGCTTGACGCATTTACCAGTGAGCACCTGGGCGGACTGGATTCAACTCCGGTTACATGCGTCATCACCGGAAATCCTGCAGACCAGATCGTCGCCTACGCAAGTGATGTCGATGCTGTAATGATCGTCATGACAACACACGGCTATAGCGGGCTGTCACATGTTGTACTGGGCAGCACAACCGAATCTGTTCTGCGCCATGCACAGTGTCCGGTTTTGTCGATTCGCCGCCAATAATCCGGGGAGCAAACCATGCTACGCAAATCTATGGCGGCAGGTTTGGCGCTTGGCGCAGCGTTTTTTTGCTTTCTGCAAACGCACAGGTGTTTTCTGAATATTCCGGCGAAGAAACCTTCACTCGTTTTTGCGCGAGCTGTCACGGCTCAAGTGGTCAGGGCGATGGTCCTGTCGCCGCTGGAATTCCAATTACCGTGCCGAACCTGACGACCCTGCGAAAACGACAAGGCGACCATTTTCCTGAAGAAACACTGCGCAAAATTATCGATGGACGGAATATCGTTGTCTATCATGGCACGCGGTATATGCCAGTCTGGGGCTACGAGTTCTGGATAGAGGAAGGCGCCGATGAAGAAGCTGAGAAAAAAGTGACGATCATCATTCGTAACCTGATCAGCTACATCGAGTCCATTCAGAAATAACTGACTGGCAGCTAGTCTGCAAAAATTGCGCCTTTGGGCACGGTTTTAAATGTCACCGGGCTTATAAAGCCTTTGGGCTTGAGCACCAGCACATCGCAACCCAGACGATCGAGTACATTCTCGGCAGTACTGCCGATGATTGCATTCTCCATACGGGAACGCGCTATGGAGCCCATGATCACGAGGTCTGCACCGATATCAGTGGATAACTGCGGCAGTAGATCGGCAGGATTGCCGGCATGCATATGCGTACGTTCTGCCGGAAGTTGCAATTTATCGGCTAGAGCTGTCAGCGCCTCGGCGTGCTTATTTTCGATCTGGTCCGGGTCATCCGGGTCCCGATAGGGGTTGAACGCATGCACAATATGCACTTCCCCATCCAACGCATCGCCAATTTCAAAAGCCTCCGACATGAGGCGTATATCAAGTGAAGCGGGTTTATCGTGTTCATGCAATGGATCGACGGCCGCAAGAATCACGGGCCGCGTAAATTTGCGCTCCGGCTGGACGAGCCACAACGGTGACGGGCAACTGCGAATCAGCTGCCAGTCTGTATTGGCAAACAACATCCGTGACAAGGCAGAATGATAATGCGTGTCCTTGATTACAAATCGCGCATCACTGTGCAGCGCCTGGCGAATAATTCCTTCGTACAGGGGCCGATCCCACGCAACTTTAGTCGTTACGTCAATACCCTGATCCAGATAAGGCCCGGCAAGCTCGTCGAGAAATTGCTTGTTATCATGCAGAAAACTGACCTTGGCCTTTTTGAACTTGTCAGAGTCAAAGAATGACCCGCTGACCAACTGCGCGCTATAGTCACAGACAAACAAATCCACGCGCATACCAAGCTGCTCAGCCAGCAACATACCCCGGTCAACAGCCGGGTGCTGGTCGGCATGGGGATCTACTATTATGAGAATACATTGTGTTTTCGTCATCGTCTTGCCAACTGATATCACTAATAAATTCTCTTATTACCTGTGATGAACAGATAGCACCTCGTTCATGACCGGACAATCCGTAATTGGCGCAAATAATTCTAGCCAATAAAAAACCTGGCCACTAACGAGCCCTTGGCGATCATGCACCACAAAATATAGATAACCAT
The DNA here is from genome assembly GCA_002688175.1 of Chromatiales bacterium. GTDB lineage: Bacteria > Pseudomonadota > Gammaproteobacteria > Steroidobacterales > SMWD01. The sequence continues at coordinate 1,823 of NZCC01000009.1, read as the reverse complement.
CACAGTACCGAAGTTCCCACGAATTGCCCCGCTCATAATGCCATGCTTGGGGTTTGCGGCATTGCGGTTACGTCCATAGCGAATGACATCAGGCACGATGCTGATGCCGGCCATAAGCCAGAATGCGAAATAGGCATCCCAGGCCCACGGGTTATTAGACAACCCACCGTAATATTCCATTAGCAACAGGCCGGCGCCGGGCGATATGATAGACATTGGGAACGTAATACTGAGTGCCAGTTTACGCAGAAATCCTCGTGCCCAGATGCCCGCTTCCTCGGGCTGGGTCATGCGAATACGCATTGCCCAGATGTTACTGAACAGCGTGTGACCAATAAACAGAAAACCGGCAAACTCATGAATGAGGAGCAATGTGACCCGGTCTAAAACTTGCGGCAACTGCACAGTAACGAACAGCGGAATCGCGGTAACAATCATGACAACCAGGTAAACGAGATACCAAAAGTATTTCAATGGATCGGTGTCTACTTGCACCTCTTCGGCTACTGTATTCATTTGTAGTCCTTCTTAGTCAAAAACCTTGCCCGGGTTGAGGATTCTTTTTGGATCCAGTGTTTTCTTTAAAGCCTTCATGACTCTAATCTCGGCGCTACTTCGGCACCAATCCAGATAGGGTTTTTTCTCCAACCCAATGCCATGCTCTGCCGAAACCGAGCCTCCCAGTGCGCCCAACGGCCGATACACAAGATCCTCAACATCTTTGCGGGCGTTGCCTGAGGAAGGTCCGGCTGAAATTGCCAGATGAATATTGCCATCCCCAAGATGCCCGAAGACAAACATTTGCTGATCCGGCCACACTTCGGTAAGTGCGTCTCGGGTCGCCTTGACATATGCCTCGACACTGAGAATCGGCAGGCTAACGTCGAACAGGAACATCGGTTTTAGCTCTTGCAGGCGGACTACGTCATCGCGAATGGCCCAGATCGAATCTTCTTCCGCGCCGGATTTTGCGATGACCGCTGTGTCAATCAAGCCTATTGTCTGCGCCTCATCCAGAACGGTAATAAACCGCTCGCCATCACGGGCCGGATCACTGCCCAATAACTCGACCAGTACGTAATAGGCTGAATCGGGGGGCAACAGTGCTGGCCATGCCTGCGTCATATAAGAATAATAATCGTGCCACATAATCTCGTACGCACTCAGCGTACCGCCGCAGGCGCCGTGCAAATAGCCGAGAAACCGGGTGACCCGGTCAAAATCATCGATCGCCACCAACGCCGTTCCCCGGCTTCCCGGTTGCGGCAATAACCTGACGATAACCCGCGTCACAACCCCCAGCGTGCCCTCAGTGCCGATAAACAATTGCTTCAGGTCATAACCAGCATTGTTCTTGATCATCTGATTCATGCTGCTGAGTACCGTACCGTCGGCCAGCACAACTTCCAGCCCAAGCACCAATGACCGCACCATGCCATAGCGAATCACGCGGTTACCCCCGGCATTTGTTGCGACATTGCCACCAATCGTCGCAGTACCACGGGCACCCATGTCCAATGGAAACATCAAGCCATGCTCGGCCGCAGCGTCTTGAACCGTCGCCAGCGTAGTACCGGCCCCGGCGATCAACGTAGCGCCGACCGGGTCAATGTTTTCTACCCCGGCCAACCGTTCGAGAGACAACACCACATCAGAGTTTTCCGCCCATGCCCCATCGACAACACCCGTCAAACCGCCGTGTATGACAACCGATTGGTCCAATTCATTACAGATCGACAAGATACTTGCCACTTGGCCGGTATCAGCTGGCCGAACCAGTACCTCGGCAGCAATCGTGCGCGGCGGGCCCCAGATTCCGGCAC
>NZCC01000008.1 GCA_002688175.1 Chromatiales bacterium | reverse complement strand
CGCGCGCCGGTTCAGATTGACATTCGCGGTCGGGAAGCCCAATTCTTTGCCCAGTTTCTGGCCATCGACGACGCGCCCGGTCATCGAATAAGGACGGCCAAGCATCCTGGTCGCCCTGGCCATGTCACCCGCCGCCAAGGCCTGACGAATGGATGTACTTGACACTCTGCTGGTTTTCTCCAGAACAGTTTCAGCCTGCTCTACTGAAAATCCATATTCTGAACCGGCCCGCTGCAAATCGGCAACAGTTCCGCTGCGCGCGCGACCGAATACAAAATCATCACCGACAACAAGATTCTGAACATGCAGCGTAGCCACCAACAACTGACTGATAAATGCGTCCGGCTCCAGGCTTTCCATATGTGCATCAAAGGGTGGGCAGAAAAACCAGTCGAATCCAAGCCTTTGAAACTCCGTAAATTTTTCCCGAAAGCGTGTCAGCCTGGCCGGCGGTTCCCCCCGGGTAAAAAACTCCCGCGGCGTTGGCTCAAACGAAATAACCACCGCCGGTAAACCCTGCTTTGCTGCTACCGCAAGGACCCGCTCAAGAATCCGGCGATGACCAAGGTGCACACCATCGAACGTGCCGATCGTGCAGACACTACCGCCGGCGAGGCCACTCGGATTTGAATCTGGTCGACGGATTAATTGCATGGGGAGCGGCATTCAGGTGAGCCTACGATCAATGTCTCAGAGCGGATGAAGGCGAAGAATTATACGGGCGTACCGGGCGTTGTCATACGTAGTGCAGCCGGACGCAACCCGACGGCAAACAATGTCGCGGCATAAATGCCGCCACCACCGATGACGGCCAGCGCCAGCCACAGGCAACGAGTCCAGGTCAGCGCTTCAATCCAGCTGGCAAGCGGCGCCACAAACCTGTCCAGCATAATGGCCATGATCCCACAGGCTACTGTGACCTGCAGCAGGAAACGGCGCCAGCCAGGGCGCGGCCGCCAGATACCGTCTTTATGCAACTGACGCCACAACAGGCCTGCATTGATAAATGCCGAAGCAGATGTCGCGATGGCCAGACCGGCGTGTGGTGCTGGCCAGCCACCACTTACCCACGGTACGACGATCAGAATATTCAGCACCATATTGACGACGAGTGCGATGATGCCAATCCTCACCGGAGTGCGGGTATCCTGACGCGCAAAAAATCCGGGTGCCAGCACTTTGACGAAAATAAACCCGGTCAATCCGATTGAATAGGCCATCAGGCTCGGCACGGCCATACTGACATCGTCAATATCGAACTGCCCGCCATAAAAAATGGTCGTCAACACCGGACCGGACAGCATAAACAGGCCAATGGTTGCCGGCAGCGCAATCAGCACGGTCAGGCGCATAGCCCAGTCAAGCATGACCGAAAATGCCTGCCGCGATTCAGCAGCGTGATGGCGGGATAAATTGGGCAGGATCACAGTAGCCAAAGCGATACCGAACACGCCGAGCGGGAATTCCATGAGCCGGTCAGAGTAATACAACCAGCTGATGCTCCCGGTCACCAGGAAAGAAGCAATCAGTGTGTCGAATAAGATATTAATCTGCGCTACCGATGAACCAAAGATTGCCGGCACCATCAACCGGCCAATTTTGCGCACACCCGGATGCGAACCACCCCAGCGGGGTCGCGGCAAAACCTTAAGCCGACCCAGAAACGGCAACAGGAACAACAACTGCACCAACCCGGCTGCGAACACACCGGCAGCCAGTGCAATACCGGGACGGGAATAATAAGGCGCAATCAATGCAGCGAAAGAAATCAATACGACATTGAGCAGCACCGGTGCAAATGCCGGCGCCGCGAAGCGCTGGTAGGTATTGAGAATGCCGCCACCGAGGGCAACAAGTGAAACAAAAAACAGGTAAGGAAAGGTAAGCCGCAGCATATCGACTGCCAGTGCAAACTTGTCTGCATCTTCCGGCACCGGTGACCAGACCCAGCCCATGCCAAACACACTGATCAGCGCCGGTGCTGCAACCACACCGACCACCGTCATAATCAGCAGGATCAGGCCAAGCGTTCCGGTGACCCGGTCAACGAGTTCCTTGACCTCGGCCGGCGTACGCGTCTCATCGTACTCGGTAAAGACCGGTACAAAAGATTGTGAAAATGCCCCCTCGGCAAAAAACCGCCGAAAAATATTCGGAATCTTGAACGCGACAAAAAATGCGTCCATAACAATCCCGGCGCCAAAAAACCGCGCAAACACGATATCCCGAACCAACCCGAGGATCCGGGATAATAGAGTCATGCCGCTGACGACCGAAGTTGACTTAAGCAACCGGGGCGACTTTTCAGGCGTATTCGGGTGATTCTCGGCCATCGCTGCGGAGTCTAACCGGAAAAACGAGGGAAAATTGGAGAAAATTGGTGTCAGACACCATTTTAGAAAATTGGTGTCAGACACCATTTTCGGATACAGAGTAAAGATTGGTTTCAGACACCAATTTTCTCCGCCTAAAATCAACAGGTTGGCATGTTCACGGTATTGACAATGCCGGGCCAAACACAGAGAATGCGCGGCTCCCACCGTTCCCTGGACGGCATTCGGTTAAATAAGGAATTGACTCAAAGTGGCCAATATCAAGTCAGCAGCCAAACGCGCCAAACAGGCTGAAGTACGTCGTCAACACAACATCGCATTAAAGTCGCGTATGCGCTCTGCTATCAAGAAAGTCGTAACTGCTATCAGCGCCGGCGATGCCGATGTGGCAAGTGAGCAGTATAAGCAGGCGGTACCGGAAATCGATCGCATGGCCGGCAAGGGACTGATTCAGGCCAACAAGGCAGCACGCCATAAGAGCCGCCTGAATAAAGCCATCAAGGGACTACGCGCCGGATCCTGAGCGCGAACCGGGGGCAACCCCATTTCCTTCCCAGTATTTCCAATGATCAGGCCCTAATCAGGCCTTGGACTATTACGCCCCAACAACCTGAAAGTAACCCCAAGCCGTGCCCCTGATTTTCACGGTCTCCCCCTGAGCAACCCCAAACACAAAATACCGCCCAGGGAAACCCCAACAGGCAAAGAAAGGCGGTGCCCCTACTCCTTCATCGCTTCCAGCCGCGTCATAATATCGCCCGCCAACCGCCGCGTACCTTTCCCCGCCAATGCACTGATCAAATACAACGGCCCCTGCCAATCAAGCTCTGCAACCACCCGCACCCGCAACGCTTCGACCTCAGCTTCACCCAGCAGGTCAACCTTGTTCAATATGATCCAGCGTTCCCTGTTTACCAGTTCCGGACTAAAACGCTCAAGCTCAGCGACTATCTTACGCGCCTCCGCAACCGGGTCGGTTTCATCATCAAGCGGCGCAACATCGATCAGGTGCAGCAGCAAACGGGTACGACTCAGGTGCTTCAGGAACCTGATGCCAAGACCCGCTCCATCCGCAGCGCCCTCGATCAGGCCCGGGATATCGGCCATCACAAAACTACGGTGTGATTCGACCGCCACGACACCGAGATTTGGATACAAGGTCGTAAATGGATAATCAGCGACCTTCGGCCTGGCGGCCGATACGCTGCGAATCAGGGTCGACTTACCGGCATTAGGCATGCCCAGCAAACCGACATCAGCAAGTACTGTCAATTCAAGGCGCAGGTCCCGGGTCTCACCGGAGGTCCCCGGCGTCGACTGGCGTGGCGCACGGTTGGTGCTAGTCTTAAAACGCGTATTACCCTTGCCGCCTTCCCCGCCGACCGCCACGATAAGCTTTTCTGTATGCCCGGTCAGATCGCCCATTAACTCACCGGTCTCGTCAGCAATCACCCGCGTACCGCAAGGCACAAGCACCTCAACATCCTCACCACCGGCTCCGGTACGGTCCTTGCCGGCACCACCGACGCCATGACCGGCACGAAAACGTCTTTTAGTCTGGAAATCCGCCAGCGTATTGATATTCTCATCGGCCACCAGCCAGACACTGCCGCCGCGACCACCATCACCGCCATCCGGCCCACCGCGGGGAATATATTTTTCCCGCCGGAAACTCGAACAGCCCGGACCGCCGTTGCCGGCCTGAACCTTGATAATGGCTTCATCGACAAATTTCATCGCGGTAATCTAACCTCACACAACGACCCATAAAAAACCCCGCATGAGCGGGGTTTTTCCAGAATCATGCCAAGTGGATAGTATCAGGCGTTCGGCTCAACACTGACGAACATCCGGTTCTTGGCCCCTTTGCGAGCAAATTTGACCCGTCCATCAGCTTTCGCAAATAACGTATGATCGCGCCCGATGCCGACATTGACACCTGCGTGGAATTTAGTGCCCCGCTGGCGGATCAGGATATTACCGGCAACAACGACCTGATCACCAAATTTCTTGACGCCGAGACGTTTCGACTCGGAATCGCGACCGTTACGGGAACTACCCCCTGCTTTCTTATGTGCCATTTAATCTACTCCTCGACAGCCTTCGCAGTTGCAGCCGGTTTGCGTGGCGCGCCGGTGATACCCGTGATTTCAACCAGGGTAAACCACTGCCGGTGCCCGTAGGTACGACGATAATTTTGTCGTCGACGGAATTTGATCACATCAATCTTCTTGTCCTTGGCCTGAACAATTACCTTGCCCTTGACCTTGCTGCCGGACACTAAAGGTGCGCCTACTTTTACTTTGCCGCCTTCGCCAACCAGCAACACCTCATTGAACTCGACGTTTTCGCCTTCTGCAGCATCGAGTTTTTCGATCTTGAGGCGATCGCCCTTACCAGCGCGGTATTGCTTACCACCCGTCTTGAATACGGCGTACATTCTGTGTCTCCGGAAGTGGCCGACTGTCGGCCCGAAAAGAGCGGGAATTCTAATGATTCAGGCACACATAATCAACGGCTTAGGGCATAACAGCAAATACTTTTGACCGCACCGATTAGCTACCCAACCACAGAATTGATTTTCAGCCGCAAAAAATTTGCCGGGCGGAGTCATTGCGAAAAAAACTACCTGCACAAATGCTTTGTTCAGGCCCTTTTTCATACTTACTGCTTAACCTTAATAATACTCCTTAACTTGTTGTTTATTATTATTTATTTCATTCATTCCAGGCCGACCACTAACGCTGCCCCGCCTGGGTACAAAAAATATCATTCAATTTACCCGCCAGCCTGATACCGGCTGCCGCAAGACGCAGGCGGGAAATCTCCAGGGCCGACGCACGGTATTGCTCGTCAAACTCACCGGACCCGGTCAAGCTGAATGCATACACAGCCGGTCTCAACGCCTGCGACTCGCGCGCCCATTCAAGCACCCCGGCAGATTGCAAAGTCTCAGCCTGACCAGCACCGAGCGCCCTGATGGCTGCAATTTGCCCATCCCGGTCATAGCCATGACTGCTACGGTCCAGCTTCAGCAACCATTGGGCATCCCAGAACTTATGTAAATTAGACTTCCGCCCATCAATGACGATGGCGATCCTGTTACCACCACGATCTTCCCGGCGCCCTACGTGCAAGGGCTGGTGCACATCGGCAACAAAATGTGCGAGAAACCGCAGCGCCTCGGCCCGCCGCAACTTGCCCAGCTTCTGCTCGGCCAACTCGGCGCTGAACTTGTCGATTGCCCAAATAACATCACCACCAGGCCGGCCCGTCACAGCAGCTATGCGGCCATCATCGGCAACATTAATAAAGTGCCAGGGCTTACTCTTGCGCCACTGTGGATCCTTGCGAATCCAGTCGGGCCAGCGACTGGCCCGCCCGAGCGATTCACCGTCCAGTAAGTATTCCACCTCGGTTGCGGCCTGAGCGCACAGGTAGGTTGCTGCAACCTCGCCCACGATTTCATGGCCGAGCGCACCATATGCATACGTATATGACACGGGGCAAAATCCGGCTATCAGAAGCCCGATCAGTTGTACAGTTGATCTCATGACAGGCATTATTGTGACTAGAATGCATTTGGTCCAATCAAAATCCAAGACATTTGATCTTAAAGTTGTCCGCGAGCAATTAGGCGGCGACTGGGAAGCGGTTAATCGCGAGATTATCGAGCAACTCAGCAGTGATGTTGCGCTCGTTAACAGCGTGTCGCATTACATCATTTCCAGCGGCGGCAAGCGGTTGCGCCCCCTGCTGCTACTGCTGTCTGCACGGGCCTGCGGTTACCAGGGCAGCCAGCATATTACGGCTGCTGCCATCATCGAATTCATTCATACGGCAACGCTACTGCACGACGATGTCGTTGATGCATCAGATCTGCGTCGTGGCCAGCACACGGCCAACAGCGTTTTCGGCGCCGAGGCCAGTGTACTTGTCGGTGATTTCCTTTATTCGAGAGCCTTCCAGCTAATGGTTGATGTCGGGCAAATGCGCATCATGGACGTTCTGGCCGACGCGACCAACACCATTGCCGAAGGCGAAGTACTGCAACTCATGAACTGCCGGAATCCGGAAACAACCGAGGATCAATGCGTCGAAGTCATTTACCGCAAAACTGCCAAGCTGTTCGAAGCCGGCGTTGTCATCGGCGCACTGCTTGCTGACCAGACCCGCGCCGTCGAAGACGCCTTCATTGAATACGGCAAACAGCTCGGCACGGCATTCCAACTCGTCGACGATGCGCTGGACTACGACTCAAGCCACAACAAGTTCGGAAAAAATGTTGGTGACGACCTCGCCGAAGGCAAACCGACACTGCCGCTCATCCATGCCCTGCACCATTCGAATGCCAGCGACCAGGTCATGATTCGTGAGGCCATTGAGAACGGGGGCCTGGATCAGATTGATGCCATCATTAAAGCCGTCAAATCATGTGGCGCAATTGCCTACACCATGCAACTCGCCCAACAAGCTGCCGACCGGGCTATCGATGCCCTGTCACGGGTGCCGAACAGTAATTACAAGAATTCACTGATCGATCTGGCACAATTTGCCGCGGAAAGGCGGTACTAATTCTGTACCCAGCCACTTGCCGGACAGCATTAAGTCAAAACTCAGTTATCGGCCAATCTGTCTGGCCCAGTTTGTCTGGTCTAACCTGTTTGGTAAGGGTATATAATTATCTCAATGAGCACTCAAGACAACTCCATGGATAAACTGGACAACTACCGACTTTCACTGGGACAGCACCAATACGTACCCATCATGATTGGTGGCATGGGCGTTAATATTTCAACCGCCGAACTCGCTCTCGAAGCCTGCAGACTTGGCGGGATCGGTCATATATCTGACGCAATGCTCCCGTTCGTATCGGACAAGAAATTCCATACCCATTTCACGAAAACCAAGTCGGAGAAATATCGCGCCAGTCGCGACACATTTGACAAGACCAACGTCAAATTTGCACTCGAAGACTTGCACCAGGCACAACTGAAATTTGTCGAATCTGCCATGGAACAAAAGAAGGGCGATGGCGGCATCTTTATCAATGTCATGGAAAAACTGAACATGGCAGCACCGGGTGAAACGTTACGGACACGCCTCACCGCCTCACTCGATGCTGGGATCGACGGCATTACACTGTCGGCCGGTCTGCATAACAGCAGCCTAAAGCTCATCGCCGATCACCCGCGTTTCAACGACGCCAAGATTGGCATCATCGTATCAAGCTCCCGAGCATTAAAAATATTTCTGCGTAGTGGCAAACGTGTCAACCGTCTGCCTGACTTCGTCGTTGTAGAAGGCCCGCTGGCCGGTGGTCACCTCGGGTTCGGTGAGGACTGGAATGAATACAACCTGAAAGACATCGTCATCGATGTTCTGGATTTCCTGAAAAAGGAACAATTGGATATCCCCGTCATCCCGGCCGGCGGCATCTTCACCGGCACCGATGCGGCCGAATTCATGCAACTTGGCTCAGGTGCCGTACAACTTGCGACCAGATTTACGGTCACTCAGGAGTGCGGCCTGCCCACCAAAGCAAAACAGGTTTACTTCAACGCCGAGGAAAAGGATATCTTCGTCTCTACGCTGTCACCAACGGGCTACCCATTGCGCGTACTACAGCAAAGCCCCTGCATAAACTCCAACGTCAAACCGCAATGTGAACCACTTGGTTACATCCTGAACAAGGACGGAAACTGCCAGTATCTTGATGCCTACGAGGCAACCGCGGTCGATGAAAAAGGCCGGAAACTGGCGGTCAAGGACAAGATCTGCCTGTGCTACCACTTCAGCAAGTACAACACCTATACGTGCGGACATTACACGTACCGACTCAAAGACACGACGAACAAGCTTGCCAGTGGTGAATACCAGGTCCTGTCGGCTGAACACATTTTTAATGATTACCTGTACAGCACCGATCACAAAATTGATGTGCCACAACCCGAGGATGAACTGGAATCCCCGGCAGAATTCATCAAATCCGCCTGACAAGGAAACAACGTATAAGCCCTGCGTACCAGGGGGCGCTTGCACGAGACTGGTACAGCGCGTATAAAAGCGCTCCATACTAGCGGCCGGCCATTGATCCTGATGACCGCCGCGCTACGGGAAATGCGATGACGGACAACCCGACCCGTTGCGATTCGCATCCTGTCAAGAATACATAGAGCGGGGTGTAGCTCAGCCTGGTAGAGCACTGTCTTCGGGAGGCAGGGGCCGGAAGTTCGAATCTTCTCACCCCGACCAATTAATGCAATGGTTTCAGATGATTTTATCTTTCAAAATAATCTCTAATAAATTTTAAAAGACACCCCAAAGACAGAGCCGCGACACTATCTGCCCCCCTTTGCACCCTGAGAATTGACTCACCTTCCCCACTGGTGACTTTTCTGAAGCTGTCTCTGACACCGCTCCACATGGTCACAGGTCGCCTCTTCCCGATACCTGGCACAGACACACTCCCAGCCCTCATCGGTCAGGCGTTGCTCATGGCCGCCATAATGGGCCAATGCGTGTAATCCTGGTGGGAAGTCTGAGCCGTGGATCATGGGCTGAGGGTAGCCCGGTTGGGCAGATGGTGTCGTGGGGTGTTTCTGGGTAGAAATGACCAGAAATAGTTAACATTTTTGGAATATGGCTCACTCCATGAACTGCCAAATGGGTAAAATAAGCAAATGGATTCATCTAACAAAAAATTGCTGAGTGCCGTGCATTTTATTTGCAAGCAGATGGGCAGTGAGCCTGAAAAACTTGGGCTTGTGAAACTACACAAGATTCTCTGGTATACCGATGTATGGAGTTTTCGGCACACCGGCATGTCGATGACGGGCGGTCATTACATACGAATGCCCTATGGCCCCTGCCTGCAAGAATTGACTGCTACGCTCAAAACCCTAAAAAGCCAAGGTAAAGTTTTTGAAAACGAAGGTGAGTACTTCGGCTACGAACAGCGACAAATGATCGGAAAAGGCACACCTGATACGTCCCTGTTAACAGATCGCGAAGTTCGACTGCTCGAAGATTTCATCAAAGATGTTTGCGAAAGCCATACGGCTGCCAGCATCAGCGAGAAATCGCATAAAGATCGTGTCTGGCAGATTGCTGCTGATGGAGAGGCGATCCCGCTCGAAGCAACACTGGTTCGTTTTATACCGCCTGACCCTGAATCAATCAGAGAAGCAAAACAAGAACTTGGCATTGCCTAAATCGTGATAGCCATCACCGAGAGCGAACTGGTCAGGCATCAGATCGCAAAATATCGAGAGACATTCCCAGAGTTCGACGACTATTGGGTGCAAGGCATCAAGTGGACGCTTGAGCGCGGCCCGGATTTTGCTCGTCAGTTCGGTGTGCGAATGAACCCCGAAGATGAATACCCGCCGATCTATCTGGTTAAGATAGCCGCAGTTAGAAAATTTGGAATTCCGTCCATCGAAATCGCGTACAGCGAGACCGAAATAGAAATTGAATTGCTTCGCTTTACAATCCGTTTACCGAAGATTTAGTCAGTCACATAAAGCGCGTATTGGAAGATTGCGAGGAAGGTTTCAGGTTAATTTGTCCAGCCCGAGAATGTCGCTGACGAATAACTCGTTGTTGCCATCTCTTAATACATCCGGCCCGGTGTACTTCTCACCCTGATAAAGACGCAGGATTTCTTTTTCACGTTCGAGTGCTTCTTGGCCACTGACGAACTGCCAAGTCTTGATGATGCGGATACGTGTTGATTTGCACCGAAAGCTGACCCGGGTTTTGCATTGAAAATTGACCCCCCCAGATGACCTGATTATGGCTCAGGTTTT
>NZCC01000007.1 GCA_002688175.1 Chromatiales bacterium | reverse complement strand
GAAAACAAAATTTGTAAATCGGGCAAGTAGCGGTCTGGCACTACAGGGGAACAAAAAATGCAAGCTAAGCAGCATTCAACAGCAATTTCTTTGCAACACTGGAATACCGCGATGATGCGTCACTGGTTAAGCCTGAAACAAGTGACGCTGTTGATTGTCAGCTTGTTCATCGCTGCTTCAGCATCAGCAGCAATTATTACACCAACCCACGTTGTAGCATTTGGCGACAGCCTGTCCGATGATGGTAACTTTTATGCGGCGACTGGTAATACGAGTCCGCCAGCACCTTATTGGAATGGTCGATTTTCTAACGGCCCGGTTTGGGTTGAGCAGTATGCAGCGGGTCAGGGCGCTACGCTCGATGGTTGGGCTGTGGGTGGTGCACAGACCGGCACTATTAATAATAACGGTGCCCCGTTTGACGGAATGACGACGCAGGTTGCCAATTATGTGGCAGGTCTGGGCGGTGGCGGCGTTACTAATGCCTCGACTACACTTTTTACCCTTTGGGGGGGCGCTAATAATTTTCTGGCAATGCTTCCCGGAGATGATCCGATCGCAGTGTTGACTGGCGCGATAACCGATATTGGGAATATGATTGGTGCTCTTGCTGGTGTTGGCGCACAGCACTTCGTAGTTTTAGGCTTGCCTGACTTGGGATTAACGCCAAGTAAAATAGCTGAAGGAGCTGCTGCCCAAGCGTCTGCGTCTGCTATATCAGATGTCTTTAACCTCCAGCTCGCCAATCTGCTGGCCGGTGCCCCCTTTTCAGCAATGGATATCACCCAGATAGATACGTACTATCTGATGCAGGACGTGGTTGCCAATCCGGGTACTTATGGTTTAACCAATGTTACTCAGCCATGTTTTGACTCCACTGTGCCGAGCTTGTGCGGCAATCCAGCTGATTATGCTTTCTGGGATCCGATTCATCCGACTGCAGCAATGCATGGGCTGGTTGCAGCTCAGGTGCCGGTTCCTGGCGCTGTTTGGTTGTTTGTCTCCGCTCTCGGTTTATTGGGCTGGACACGGCGTAAGGCTGCTTAGAAAAGTTAATAAAAGCGGAATAATAAAAGGCCCCGACGGATCATTCCTTCGGGGCCTTTTTGCATGTGCTAGATTTGTTTTTCCGAACCATGGATTCATAGTTGGGTTCAAGAAAAAAATTATTTACCAGTGATACCGTCGTCGTAGATTTGCAGCAAACAGGAGTAACAAAGCCAGCAATATTGTCGGGCTGAGTGCGCTTGCGCCCTCCGGTTCAAGGCTAATGGTTCCGGTGCCGAGTATCACGCCGGCGCCATCGACGTTGAAGGTCAACGTGGGTTCATCCGGATCGTCAGACGGGATATCGAAGCTGTCATTGAAGGGGCCGGTCGTACTCGGCAGGAAGCGTACGTCGATCGTGCAGCTGGGTGGCGGAATGGCACCAGCTGCCGGTGCAATGATTTGCCCGGAACAGGTATCACTCAGAATGCTGAAGGGCGCTGCCAGTGAATCCAGCTGGGCGATCGCGCCAATTGTGAGGTTCGCATTGCCTTCATTCGTGATCTTGACGGGTCGGTCCCAGGCGGTGCCTTCAGTGACATCGCCAAACGGTAATATCAGGTCATCCTGAGGCGGTATCGGATCGGTGATTGAAATGTCTGGCGCTGGGCTAGGTGTACCGATCCCATCGACGTCGACCGTTACTGTTGCAGTATTTGGGTCGTTCGATGGAATGTTAAGGCTGCTCGCAAACATGCCAACCGAGTCGGGCAGGAACTGTACGTCTATTGTGCAAGCATTCCCCGGCGCGATAATGTTCTGCGGTGTTGAGCAATTGTTGGTCAGAATGCTGAATGGCCCTAATGGGTCAGTTATTGTCGCCAGTCCCAGTGTGAGATCAACTGTACTGTTGTTAGAGATCGTAACTGTCTCGACTGCTGTCAATGTTTCAATGACATTGCCGTACGGAATATACAGATCATCGGTGGGCTCCACTGAATCTGAGACTGTGATCACCGGGAGCGTTCCCGTGCCAGTGAGGCTGACCGGGGTGTTTGGTTTACCTGCATCGTTCGACGGGATAGTGAAGTTGTCGGGAAACATGCCTGTCGTCACTGGGTCGAAGCGGACTGTCAATGTGCAAAATGAAGTGGGAGTCAGCGTCTGACCTGAGCACGTGTCGTTCAGCACACTGAATGGTGCAGCTGGCTGTGTCAACGTGCCAATAATCAGATTTCCAGTGCCACTGCTAGTGATCGTAACCGTTTCATCGGAGGGAATTGGGGGTGCCACGATGACATCGCCAAACGGCACCTCAAAGTCTGAGTCCGGGGGCACCGAGTCAGTCACGGAGATTTTTGGTACCAATGCCAGGGTGCCTGTGCCCGAGACGTTCATAGTGACCAGGTTGTCAACTGGGTCATTCGATGGGATGTCGAAGGTTTCGTTGAATCCACCGGTCGTGGCTGGAGCAAAGAGGACTGTCAACGTGCAAACCGCAGCAGGAGCCAGCGTCTGACCTGAGCACGTGTCATTCAGCACACTGAAAGGCGCAGCCGGTTGCGTCAGCGTGCCAATGACAAGATCTGCAGTACCACTGTTGGTGACCGTAACTGTCTCATCGGCGATCGTCGCCACAGTAGTGTTACCAAATGGAATCGCCTGGTCATCCGCAGGTAGAACCGAATCGGATATCGAAATGGCTGGGGCAACACCTGTACCGGAGACATTCATAGTGACCAGGTTGTCAACTGGGTCATTCGATGGGATGTCGAAGGTTTCGTTGAATCCACCGGTCGTGGCTGGAGCAAAGCGGACTGTCAACGTGCAAACCGCAGCAGGAGCCAGCGTCTGACCTGAGCACGTCGTGTCATTCAGCACACTGAAAGGCGCAGCCGGTTGCGTCAGCGTGCCGATGATAAGATCTGCAGTACCGTCGTTGGTGATTTCTGCCGTTTCATCGACAGACGTCGCTGTGATTACATCACCATAAGGGACCAGCAAGTCATCCACAGGTGCGATCGAATCCGTAACTCTAATATCAGGTGCCGGCGTGACGGAATTAAAAGTTGCAAAGACCATCGAGTTATTCTGTGTCTGGCCGATGAATTCTGCGGTGAAAAATGAAAAAGTGGGGTCCCAATCGATTGTCAGGCGATAACGCACCATATCGAGCGACAGGATTGGGATCAGTACACATTTTGGGCCGGAACAGCTGGTCACGATATCCGTAAATGTTGCGAAATCAGCTGCCAAATTCGGTATACCGGGTTCGATTTCAAAAACTGCCACGCCATTGCCGTCCACCGGCACGGTGCCGGATGAGGGCGCGAAGTCAATGATGCTGGCTCCTTCGGCAGGTACGTTCGTTTCATCGGCGGTGCCTTCGAAGACGATGATCGACAAATTTGGAAAGAAAATGTTGCCACCATTGATCGCCAGTTCCGTGTCCCCGGCGCTCAACGTCAAATCCAGGGCGCTGGGGGTCGCTACCGAATATAGTGTCCCTCCGGGACAGGGAGGCACATCTTTTGGGTCGATGAAATCCTGCTTGCATATCTCGTCATTCGCCACAGTCTCGACGAGGCTCGGGTTTGGGACGATCGTGATTGCCTGAGCCGCAGGTGGCGTGCCGCCAAAAAACGGGTCACCTCCGGGGATCAGCGGTGTGTCGAAGGTCGCACTATAGATTCTGTTTAACCCATTGGGGCTGGCCGTATCGATTGCAAAATCGGCTGCCATGCCCGTTGTCGTGCAGGAAATGATCAGCACGGCTACCAATGACGGTGCCAGAAATTTTTTTCCATGCTGTATTATTTTCATTCTTTATTCTCTATTGAAATCGCATCAAAGCCTGGACCGCAATTGTTCGCGGCCGATCGATAAAGCCGTAATACGACGGCGAACCAAACTGGCTGAACGCCAGCGGTGTGTCGTTCGCGTAGGTCACGATAGTTTCGTCGGTTAGGTTACGGCCGAGTAACGCCACTTCCCACATGCCATCCGGATCGCCTAGTGCAAGGCGCAGATTAAGCTTGGCATAGGCATCCTGTTCGGTGCGAGAATCGAGATTCTGCGATGGCAGATAGCTGTCGGTAAACAGGATATCTAGTGTCGAGCGGAACAACAGTTGACCGAGTTCTTTCTCATAGTTGATTCCAAGGGCACCCGAGTAGTCCGCCACGTATTGGTTGGTTTTGCCGGTATAGCTGCATTTCCCATCCGGGGAATCCGCCACCTGACCCTGCACACACTGACCGTTTGGAAAATCGTCGAAATCAAAGTTGAGAAAGGCGAATGACCCGGAAACCATCCAGTTATCGGTGAGTTGCCAGCGTCCATCCACTTCGATTCCCGCAGTGGTTGCCTTTGCGGCATTGCCGACATTAAAACCGAGCGTGCCGTCAAAGATGCTGACCTGCAGATCTTCGAATTTAGTATAAAAAAGTGCCACTCCGAGTTCAGCTGCGCCATCGGCCAAGGACATTTTGGCGCCGTGCTCCAGGGCCAGGGCCTTTTCATCTTCGAACTCGAATGATCCCGGGTCAACATTAGCGACAGCGCCGGCATCAGAAAGCGGGTACAGCGTTCCAGCGCCAGTTGATCCCGGAACAGGTTCGCTATTCGACCGCACATCGAATCCGCCTGACTTGAAACCTTTTTTGGCCGAGTAATAAATCATGATGTCATCGGTTATTTGAAAATCACTGATGAGGGCCCATGACAAGCGGTCCTTCTTGCGGCTACCGGAAAGTTGATGAAAAGCCGCATTGAATATCGACGCAAAAAGCGGAGCGCCGGCTGAGAGACGGTTGAAGTCCACGGCATTGTTGATATCGAACGCAACACGATTCAGATCGCCCATGCGCAGGACACGTACAGCCTCTTTTTCGGTGTGGGTATAACGTAACCCCAGGTTGAGGGTCCACCAATCCTTTACATCAAAGGACAACTGGCCGAACGCAGAACTGACATAGGTATTTTGATTAAAATCGCGAAAGGCCGATGTGTCACCTAGTGAAGAGAAAGCGCCGGTCGGATTACCGGTCGTGGCCAATCCGACAAGGCGGACGACACCGCTGTCCTCCGGCAGAAAGATTTGGTCTTTGAACTCAAGTTCCTCTTGCTGGTAATACAAACCAGCCATGTAACGAATACGATTATTGGCCGGTGAAGAGATTCGCAGTTCTTGACTCCACTGGGTGTAATCTTCTTCTGACAACAGTTGAAATTGATTCGCGCCAGTGAAATCACAGTCACAGAGCTCTGAATATTCGTAATTCAACAGGCCGGTAATAGCCGTGAGTTCATGCTCGCCAATATCTATATTCAGTGTGAATACGCCAGTGTTAACCTCATTCTCACTGAAGTCCCCGTTCGAGCCGCGTACAAAATCCAGCCGGTTATTCTGAATCAACGGATTGGGGTCGAAGTGTTCGCCGAGATACTCAAGGTAGGTTAAACCGGGTTGCCACAAAGCCGCGCTGCCGGAGTTATTACTGAAACCGGTATTACTTGAGCCTCGCGTGGATGATGGAATCTCATTGAAGATTTCAATCTGCCGGCCCTCGATATCGAATTCATTTCTTTCCAGCTTTAGCGTCGTATCCCAGGAATCTGCTGCCCACTCGAGCGTTAACCGTGCACTTTTTTCCTCGCGGTCGGGCTCTTCGGTATTGAGGATGTTGTTATCAAGATGACCATCCATGGATCGATAACGCACGGCCAGTCGCCCGGCCAGGTTGCTGAACAGTGGGCCGGAGACAATGCCGGTCAGCTCCTGCTCGTTGTGATCAGGCTCGTATAATCCACCGACCGATGCCTCAAATTCATCCGTTGGTTTTGCGGTCGTCAGGTTCATCGCGCCGGCGATGCTGTTATTGCCGAGCAGTGTGACTTGCGGGCCGCGCAGGACTTCAGCCTGGGTAAGATCCAAAAAGGGCGCACGCATGAGTTGTGCTCGCCCGTGGTACACGCCGTCGATATACATGCCCACCGACTGTTCAAAACCCTGGTTTATACCTGAGCCGATGCCTCTTATATAAAGGTTAGTACCGATGCCAGTTTCGGACATTGTGACATTCGGGACATGGAGCACCAGTTCTTCAATCTTCGTGATGCCGGCTTCGGTCATTTTGTCTCCGGACATCACGGTGACAGAGAGCGGTACGTCTTGCAGGCTTTCTTCAACCTTACGTGCCGTGACGACCATTTCCTCAAGAACCTGAGCAGGTGCGCTATATGGAGTCAGGCTGGATAAACTAATAGCAATACCGATCAGGGCTGAATGGCGAAATAACCTAGGCATATTTACTGCTCCTCCCAATTCAATTGTGCCGGGAAGTGGGTTGCACATACAAGCCCCGAAAAGAGCTGGTTCGGGCCCTGACCTTCTTCAGAGTCGGAGGTGGTTTTCTATAATCCAGCTAAGAATTAATCTTGAAAATGCGGGATCAGGGCAACCAATTTGAGGATGGGTTTTTGATGCCAAAGTTAAAATAAAGAGTCATTATGTTAAGTATCCTAAAGACTGGAATTTTTTGTTAAATATGTATGAGTGAGTTTGCTTAGTATCCTGATTATTGGTGGTATTTGCCTTAGTTTGGTGACTTCCTATATTATTTAGCCTTGTTATATATGCATTTGTAGGTTATCATTACTGTATAAGATAAGAAACTGTATTGATAAATATTTAAACAGTTTTTATAAGTGAGAATAATTAAGGGGGGCCATTAGTTGGCCCGATTTCTAACAGTCAATACGGCTGTGGCTTTTGTGGAGGAAGTTTTTCATGGTTAAATTAGTCACCAGATTAGCGGCTGTTGCTGTTATTTCTGTTTTTTCTATGGGCTCACAGGCAGCGTCTGTCTCGGGCGTGTTCGGCGTTACGAGTGCTAATATGACTAGCCTTTTGAGTGGTAGTTTGGACGCCCCTTGTTTACAAGGTGGCGGTCAGTTCTTCGTTTGCACAGACGTTGCTGATGTTCATGCAAAATCTGCGTTGGTCACGATAACCAATACCAATAACAATGGTGGTGGTTCACTTACCCTGACTTACGATGATGTTACCGGTCAAATTGAGTCTGTTGATAGTTTTAATGTGCTATTGGGCGACATGCAACTTGATCTCACTCATATCGCCCTTGGTGATGCTGTTGTTCAGGTTGTAAGCGGCAATAGCGTCCCTAATCCATGGGATTTCCCGCAGATGAAGGCAGGATTAGCAGGGGCCAATGCTTCGGCTGATGCGGATCAGAACGGTGCCTCAGCCAGTGTCTTTCAGCATGATGCCCCGGGAGCTGAGTTTGATGCCCCAAGCTTTTCGGCATTCACAACTATTGTTGATAGTTGTACGCCTGTAGGAACTGCGACGATTTGTGCGCTGATTCCGGCCTTGGCGATCGATGGAGTTCGTTATGAACTGACGGGTACGGTTAATGCAGCTGGTGTTACTTCGCTTGATTTTAGGGTTGAAACGGCAAATAACTCTAACTATTTCGGCAATATGACACTTTCAGCTGTGCCTGTGCCTGCAGCCGTTTGGTTGTTTGGCTCCGCGCTTGGCCTCCTTGGCTGGATGCGTCGACGCGTTTCTTGAGAAATTTTCTAGTCAGCTCAGATTGACTAGCAACTGTATTAGCCTCCCGGATCATAGATCCGGGAGGCTTTTTTTTGTGCCTGTTATGATCTTGGCGAAGTCTTTATAGATGTCCAAATTACCAGGCATGATTAACTGAAATCAGATGTGACTTTGTTCTTTGAGCTAATCTGGAATTCAGCGTTTTAAACATGCAATGATAAACAGGGGTAACTGAGATGACCGGTGGCAACCAACTGCCCGTGGTCCTGAAAATGTGGCAGCGCCTCTCCCCGAACCCCATCGGACGCTGGCTGTTCACCCGTACCATATGTCGCCGTGCCCCGTATTTCGGCACGATCTCACCTCGTTTCCATGAACTGGCCCCGGGTCTCTGCCACGTATCCATGAAAAAACGTCGGCGGGTCCAGAATCACATCGGTACCGTGCATGCGCTGGCCATGGGTAATCTGTGCGAACTCGCTGCCGGGGTCCTGATGGAGGCGACGACGCCGCATGGCATGCGCTGGATTCCCAAGGGTATGCAGATCCGTTACCTGGCCAAGGCGCCGACAGACATCAGCGCCATGGCCAAGATCGAACCGTTGCCGTGGACGGAGGCACAGGATGTGATTGTGCCCGTCAGCGTGACAGACACCGACGGTAATGAGGTCGTGCAGGCTGATATAAAGATGTATGTATCGCCCAAGCCTGTGCCATCGTCGGGAGATCACGGCTGAACCCGCTCCCGCGTGTTTCGGACACTTGTGCTAGTTGTCGGGATTCTTTTTATCCGTAGGCATCGGCGTGTCCTCCTGCGCCGCCATTCCAACCGTGTCCGGGCCGACATGGGCACCCAGGGCCGCGCCCAGATCGGTGATGTAACTGTCCACAATATTCGTATTCAGCCGCAATAGTTCATCGTGTACCTCTATAGCCGCCGCCTTGTTGTCTGCATGTGCGACGCCGATCCGGTAGCGGGTGTCGGGATCGAGTTGTCTGGATAAATAACGAATGAACCGCTTCAGCCTGCCCTTGCCGCTGAAGATAAAGCCACCCGGACCGACCTTGCCGTTTCCGGGTGCATGCAGGATAGGATGAATACCGAGCAGCCGTGCCAGCTGGTGTACGGCCGGATGCACCCGGCCGCCTCGGACGGCATAGCTTAAGTCGGTTATCAGCGCGAAGGTTCGGGTTCGTTCCCTGATGGCCTCAATGGATTGAGTGATCTCGGCTTGCTCCAGGCCGGCGGCAATGCATTCGGCGGCATGCAGCGCAATCAGGCCCTGGCCCAGTGAGGCACTCCGGCTGTCGATCAGGGTGATAGCCTCCGGTTTGCGGGCCCGTTCGGCGGCGTTCCTGGCCGCCTGCCAGGTGCCGCTGAGTTTCGCCGTCAGGCTGATGCAGAAAACGTGCTCGAAATGAGAACACAGAAAATCATACATCCGGCGATAGTCTCCCGGTGCCGGCTGGGAGGTCTTGGGCAATTCCGGGTTGGTTTTCAATTCCTGGAAAAACTGCTGATGGGTCATCCCGACCTTGTCGAGATAGCTGGCATTGCCGAACTGAACCCTGACCGGTACCACGTGTATGTCGTAATCCTCCATCGCGGTATCCGGCAAATCGGCGGCTGAATCGGTGATGACGGCATAGCGCCGGTTCCCGGAGCTGACGGCGTGGGCCTGTTGATGCATGTCATCAGCCTTGCGGCCGGTCAGTTCGCCGTAACTGCCGGCAATTTCAAATACGGCTGCAGGTTCGTCGACGTGAATATGGATTTTTGATTTTCTCGGCGTGCCGGCAATGATCATGCTGCTGCCGAGTGGCGAGAGCCGTTCGCGCAGCTTGCGATGATCGATATGCTCACCGTGTATCAGGCACTCGGTGCAATAGCGGTGGTCAATGTCGCCTTCATGAGACTCGAAACCGGTCAGGGCATCGACTGCTCCCGGATCGGTTCGCGGTACCGGCACCTCACGCAGTGAGCCGCGTGACAGAAAGTTGCTGATGCCCTCAATGAGCAGCATGAATCCCTTGGCGCCTGCGTCGACAACTCCCGCCTGACGCAGTACCTCAAGCTGCTGCTGGGTTTCGGCAAGTGCAATCCTGGCCCGCTTCAGGGTGTGCTGTAACAGGGAAATGAACCCCCGGTCCGGATTCTGCTGGTGATATTCCGTGAGTTTGATGGCTACCTCGTCAATCAGCGTCAGTATCGTTCCGTGTTTCGGGTCGGCGATGGCGCTGCGGGCGTAATCGGCACCCGCCTGAAAGCCCTCGACAAAGTCGGCCGGGAGCAGACGCGACTTGTCTTCGCAGCTGTCGGCCAGACCCTGGAAGAACTGGGCGATGATGGCACCGGAATTCCCTCGCGCGCCATCCAGCGCAGCATCGGCAACCTGGATCAGCAGTTCCCCCGCATGGCGCGTATCCAGCTGTTGAATGCACACCCCGATGGAGTCGGCGGTCGCCGCCAGGTTGGTGCCCGTGTCACCATCGGGCACCGGGAACACGTTGATCTTGTTGAGCTGGTCCTGAGCGCTGATGAGCCTTTCGAAGCTGGCACACAGACAGCGGTTCAGGCGAATGCCGTCCAGATAACTGATGCCTTGAGGAGCGCTGCTCATACCGCAAAATACCTTTATCTGCGGCTGACTGCCACTCTTGGTCGTGGCCCGATAGCGTGGCTAAGTCTGCCCGGCCACTACCCGATTATATGCTGTGTGGTCCAATGAGCGGACTTGCCGGTGCCGTGACGAATTGCGGTCGTTTTGTATTCATAGAGATCAGGCCGGAACAACCCTTCCATGATGGCAAGCGGTTCATCATTGTGATCAAAAAAGATGGCTGACATGGATATGAGCGGTGATCCAACGGGTACTTCCAGCAGCAATGCAGATACATCATCGGCTGCTTTCGCGCTGATGGACTGCTCCGTGCGGGTCATATAAAACCCGGCCTCTTCAAGAACAACCAATGCAGCTTTTTTCTTAATCAGGTTACTGTCGAGTTGGTCAGCGATATTTTTTGGCAGGTAGATGGTTAACTGCGTAAATGGCTCCTGCTTGACAGTGCGCACACGATTTATCCTGAGTACCTGCTGTGTGTCATTCAGTTGTCGGGAAATGTGTGCGGGGCTGTTAATGAGCTGCACGGATCGCGTACTTATCTTTGCCGGTGCATCACGAAATTTGCCGGGGTCAAGCATGCCGTCGATATTGTAACGGTCACGTATCACCCTCAATCCGGTTACCGGAAACGTGCCGATACCCCTGCGCCGGTCCACCAGGCCATCCAGTTCCAGGTTTTTCAGGGTCCGTCTGATAGTGACTCGAGAAACGCCAAATTCTTCGGCCAGTTGGTGTTCTCCGGGTAGCGGCAGGTCAGGGGCGTATACACTGGCCAGGATTTTCTCGCGGAGCACGATATAGACCTGATGGTACAGCGGTGTCACTGTACGATCTTCGGAGCCTGCCTTGCGACGCCCTTCCAGTTTCTGTGCTTGTTCCATAATCTTTAACTGGTTTCGATTAGTTAAGAGCGGCAGCCGATCATGTAATATTATAAGGTATTATAAGCCATACATGTCCCCGAGACCGTAGGGGGAAACCGAAATCGTTGGCTCGAGGCTTGATCGAGCGCTTAAAAGGAACAATTAATGCTTGAATTGAGTTCGAACACCCGGGTTACGGAGCTGCAGGATCAGAGTCCGGCCATGCTGGATGCGCTGATGGCGACTGGTATTTTCCGTGATGGCGATGACCCGGAGACGACAATTGCCGAACTATGCTGGGGCTTTGGTCTGAACCCGATCATCATTCTGCGAACCCTGGCACGGGCACAGGCGAAGGAGGCGCCGTCGGATATTGACGTCAGTGACCTGGATGACCTGACACTGACGCAAGTGGTCGAGAATATTGAGTCTTTACATCATCTTTATCTGCGCGAGACATTGCCCGTGATCGGCGAATTGGTCGACCGGGTGGCGAGTGTGCACAGTGCCAGCGATGAACGTCTGATCGAAATCCAGAAGTTGTTCGGGAAGATGGCCGAGGATCTTGAAAATCACATGCTCCACGAAGAGGAGGCGCTATTTCCGATGGTCCGTGATATGGAATCTGAAGGCGCTATCAAACCCACGCGTTGCGGGGATGCCGTCGGTGGACCGATCACCTGTATGGAAAATGATCACGAGCTTATGCAGGCAGAGTTGAAAAAGTTACATCAACTGGCTGATGACTATGCCATACCGGAACATGCCTGTATGACCTATCGAAATATGCTCGAACAGCTCAGCCGGTTCAGCCAGAACATGGTCGTGCACATCCACAAGGAAGACAAAGTACTGTTTCCCGGGGCGATTAAAGCCCAGGCTGCGTTACGCGAGAAGAGTTAAACAACTCCATACGCTACCATTGCGTCGGCAACTTTGATGAACCCGGCGATGTTGGCGCCTTTCACATAGTTGATGTAGTCAGAGCCGGGTTGTTGCCCGTACGTCACGCACTGTTCGTGAATATTTGCCATGATTTCTCGCAACAGGTTCTGTAGTTCAGCTTCCTTCCAGGTGATTCGGGCGCTGTTCTGGCTCATTTCCAGTCCGGAGATGGCTACACCGCCAGCATTGGCGGCTTTGCTGGGCGCGAACAATAATTTGGCAGCAATGAAATGTTCAATGCCATCCTGATCGGTGGGCATGTTGGCGCCTTCGGAAACACCAATACAGCCATTGTTGATTAACAGTAAGGCTTCATTTGCGCTGATTTCATTCTGGGTTGCGCAGGGAAATGCCAAGTTGCAGGGAATTCGCCAGGGTCGTTCACCGGCAAAGAAATCGACTTTATATTCGGCGGCATACTCAGACAATCCCTCGCGGCGATTGGTCTTCAGATCGATGATATAGGCAAGTTTTTCGGCATCGATGCCATCCTTATCGTAAATGAAACCTGACGAATCAGACATGGTGACGACTTTTGCACCAAGCTGGTTCAGTTTTTCTACGGCATAGGTGGCCACGTTGCCGGCACCTGACACCAGGCATACTCGTCCATCCATGTTTTCGCCGCGATGCTTGAGCATGTCTTCCATCATGTATACGGTGCCGTAACCGGTAGCCTCGGTGCGGATCGGGCTGCCGCCAAATTCCATGCCTTTACCGGTCAGTACCCCGGTGAATCGATTGCTCAGGCGTTTGTACTGACCAAACAGGAAACCGATCTCACGGGCGCCAACCCCGATGTCGCCGGCGGGAACATCGATGTCTGCACCGATATGTCGATGTAACTCGGTCATGAAGGACTGACAAAAACGCATGACCTCATTATCTGATTTGCCCTTGGGGTTAAAATCGGCTCCGCCCTTGCCGCCACCCATCGGCAGACCGGTCAGGCTGTTCTTGAAAGTTTGCTCAAAGGCCAGGAACTTCAGAATGCTAAGATTTACGGAAGGGTGGAAACGTATCCCGCCCTTGTAAGGACCAATGGCGTTGTTATTCTGAACCCGGTACCCACGGTTGACCCGGATGTTGCCGTTATCGTCTTCCCAGCAAACACGAAATATAATAATGCGATCCGGCTCCGCGATGCGGCGCAGGATTTGCGTCTGGTGGTAAATCTCTTTGTCGCTGATGTACTCAAAGACATTTGACGCAACTTCGAAAACGGCTTGATGAAACTCGGTTTCACCGGGATTGCGGCGCTTGACGCCCGCCACAAATTTTTTCAGGTTGACATGATCTGAAACGGCCATGGTCAGTTCGTCTCCACAGGCTGCGGGTTGGTTAGAAAATATTGATTGCTAACAAAGCGCAATTTTGTGTTCAATTTATAATTAAACACCAACTGGCAGCGTTGGGACCGGATCCAGTACCCAGTTTCCGGAAGATCGCCGGTTTGGCGAAGGTATGGCGTAACCAATGTTATTGCTGGTTGTACGTAGTGTTTCCATGTCGATGCGCCAACCCCGCTCCTCCCACTCACGCAGATATTCTCGATAGCGGATGACGGCCTGATCGGACGCAACAAGAACTTCTTTGGTCGAAGATGTTGGTGTGCAGACCGGGGTGAGGTCTTCAAGAATATCGATGTCTTCTTTCGCGATGACCAGGCTGATTTTTGTCAATCGTTCATCCATTTCCGGTTCGAGCATGAAAGTGCGCATACTAAGAAAAAAGATCCGGGTATGGTTTTCATCGATCGGTGCTTCGAAGAAGTACTGATGAAAGGTATTGTCTTTAGAGAGCTTGATCCAGGTGATCATGGCATTCGGGCCAATATGGCCAGATCCGGCGGTCACGTGATGAGACATCTGTTCGTTGGTTTCAAACGTCTTGCTGCCATAGGCCGGGTTGTAAAAGTTGACCAGAAACTGGCTGCCCCAGGGCAGATCCTCAATGTCCAGCGGTTTCGTCAGGACCTCTGAATCCATGACCGGTGAGCCCTGCGCAGGATGCACAAATTCATTATGCGACGGGTCCAGGCCGTTCTCGATCGAGCGCTCATAAAAGGCGTTAACCTCGAAAACAACCAGCTGATTCGCGCGCCAGCCTTCTTGTTCATATTCCTCTATTTCACGTAGAGGCGGACGTTCTTCTTCAGGAAGATCGCCAAGAAAAGCAAAGACAATGCCGTACTTTTCCTGAACCGGATAACTATCGACCTTGGCACGGGCAGGCGGTTTATCGTCCTTGCTGATGGTAGGGATAGTCGTGCAACGTCCGTTGCCGGCAAATCGCCAGCCGTGATAGGGGCAGACGACGGTATTATTTTTTACCCAGCCTTTGCCCAGGGCACCGCCCCGATGGATACAAACATCGCTCAGGACATGAGCTATACCGTCTTCGTCCCGGAAAGCAACGAACTTCAATCCCAGGATCTGAACACGGTATGGTTTGTCGTTGTTGATATCTTCACTGGTCGCGACGGGATACCAGAAATTGATAAACATGACTTTACTTTGCCATTCCTGGTCTTTACCGGTTTAGTATCTCTGTTGTGGGCATCGGGCTATTGAGGGCGACGATGCGATATAGTCATCTTCAAAGAGTGCCAGCGAGTCTGATCAGATCATCTGCTCCGTTACCCGAAGATCGTGCAGCTGCCTCGGCTTTACATACCTCGGTCCACGCGCAGCGTTCAGGGCCAAACGGTGTTCCGTATTCAGCTAACGTGTCTGAATCATCTTCAAACTCATTCGGACTCATCAGGCGTTCTACATGTGATGCAGCCATGGCCTTGACGAATGAGGACAAGCTGACAACCGCATCCAGTTCCTTGTCGCCGATGCCAATAGCTTTTGCGGCAGCGATTTGTTGCTTCAGGCTGGAAACACAATTAGCGGCAAATGCAGCGCTGACGGAAGCGAGTGCAGTGTTTCGCTGATTTTGCTGTACAGCAGAACTCAGCTTGAGTTCCAGCGTATCGTCAGGGCTCGACGAGGTAAAGTTCTCAATATCATTCGTTGCATTGCGGCGAATTTCTAGCGCTACCTCAACTGCATCGGCTATATCCGTATCGGCCACGTGAAGCTGATTGGCGATGAGCATATCCTGCTTGATACAGGCTTTGCAGCCACAGCCGACAGCCGCACTGATGATGACCAGTTCCCTTTCTTGCGGTGTGATAGACATAGATCCTCTCCCTCCACCCAAAAGGCAATCGTAAGTATAGCCAAAAATCTGCAAGGAACGATATTCGGTTTTCACCTATATCCAAGCCGGGTGTTTCTGGTATCCAGGCCGGGTGTTTCTGGCCATGGTATGCAGGTACATTTTCCGGAAAGTTTCGGTTCCTTAAAGCAGTCGATTTGTAAAGTACCGAGCGGTAAAAGTATGTGAGGTACAGGCAGGCAGGAATGTGGGATCCTTCTGAAATATAAGTAAATTTATTGAAAAGGTACACCAAAGCGCTGTTTCCGGACGGAATGCCGGGTCGCAGCGGGCTGCGTTATTTAATTGATCGGGAGCGACATCCTGTAGCGATTTTCTACATTTATTGATTAAAAATAAAATAGTTGATTTTGATCCCGCAATTATTCTAAACGGCTGAGAAAGCAACCAGCATGTTGCGTTTTTCGTCCCACAGGGCGAGTCTGAAGCAGTTGGGAATATCCTTGAACGTTCTTTTGGGAACCTCCATCAGTCCCGGGATAGCTTCGAGGCATTCGCGCAGTCGGTAGAATGGGATGCGACCATTCAGATGATGTATGTGGTGCAAATTTATATTGCTGATTATCCAGCTTGGGAATTTAGCAAATTCAAAATAGGAGCTGCCGCGCAGAGCCGCATCAAAATGGCTCCACTTGTCTTCAAGGGCCCAGTACGTATCTTCATATTGATGATGGATGAAAAAGAGCGCGATACCTATGATGCTGGCAAGGACGCAAACAGGGAGATAGACGAGCAGCAGGGTTTCCCATCCTAAAAAATATACGATCGAAGCTATAACCACGCCAATTCCAAGATTGGTGATCATGATATTTGTCCAGGACTTGATAGAGTTAAATGGATTATCAAGAGGTAGCCTGTGTTTTATGCCGAACACAACCATAGACCCGACAATAAGCATAAATACCGGGTTGCGATAGATTCGATACCATAGTTTCCTGTAGGCCGGTAATGATTTGTATTCGTCGATAGTGTAAGTATCGAGATCGCCAATTCCCCGTCTGTCCAGGTTGCCGGAGAATGTATGGTGATACCTGTGATTTCTCCGCCAATAGTGATACGGGGTTAACGTCATGATCCCCAGCAAACTACCTGTAAAATTATTAACTTTCAGCGATGAAAAATATGAAGCATGCCCGCAGTCATGTTGAATAGTAAATGTGCGGGTCAGCAGAGCAGCGGTTGGAATGAGCAGGATAAGTGTCAGCCAGTAGCTTATTCCAAGACTGTAAATCATCAGGCTGAAAAAAAAGGCGAAAGCGCCTAGCGTAAATGCTATTTCCAGCAATGCCCTTTTGTTATCCGGCACGGAAAACCTGCTAATGCTATCCAGGATGGATCTTTCCTCCTGGGCGGATCTTTTCTGTTCCTGGTTAATCAAAATATCTCCTTTTACGCTATTGCAGGTGCCGGCATGTAGTATATTAAGTTACTGAATAACAAGGTTATATGTCTTGTTTGCAGCGAAGTAAAACTATTGTGCTGCGCATTCTACATGAGTCTGTTCCGATGCTCATCTACATGGATTATTGACTGCATTCTCAAGTGTCGGGTGAACCAGATGCTGCAGGCATATATATCTTGAGTCCGGGGACAGTCATGCGGCTGCCGGGTCATGCCTTGATGACCGGTAAATCGCTCCATTTTGTCGTGTACTGAGGGGAAGTAAATTGCTGGCGCATGTACCAGGGCTTCCTGACTCCTTGCGCGGCCAGGAAGAGGGTGCCCCTGCCTTCGCTGTTGTTAATCTTGTCCATGACTTTCATCACCCGGTCAGATTTTTCCGACTGCCCCGGATGCAGAAGATCAAATTGATAATGCTTTTTGTCGACAATTTCGGTCAGGCCGATTCCTGCTTTCAAGAATTCGTGGCCCGGCCTGTACAGGCGAGCTGCCGTATCTCGCGCAAGGGCAGTTATGAGTCGTGTATCGTCAGTTGGATAGGGCAGTTTTACGATATCGCTGACGGAATGGAAGTTCGACTTAAACGGTGATGTGTGGAAAAAAATATGCATGGCCAGCGCCAGGTATTTTTGTGCACGTAATTTATCTGCTGCGCGTGCGGCATAAAGGGATATGGCTTCCAACACAGGCTGTAATTCTCTGGCCTTTTTGCCAAAGCTGCGGGTGCAATAGATTTGTTTCTTGGCGGAGGGCAATTCTTCAAGGCTCAGGCATGGTCTGCCGTTGAGTTCCTCGATGATGCGTTCCAGGCAGATATTGCTGTGCCCCCTGATAATCCTGGGGTTGGCGCTGGCAAGATCCCAGGCTGATTCGATGTTCAGCTTAGCCAGTCTGGCCGCCATACGCCTGGCTACGCCCCATATGGCAGTGACGGGAACGCGCCGTAAAACCCATTCCCATTTATAAGGTTGATCGAGAATGCAAACACCGTCCAGTTTCCGGATTTTCTTTGCTGTCCGGTTGGCCATTTTCGCCAGTGTTTTGGTCGGGGCAATGCCGACACCGACAGGCATACGCACATGATCCCAAAGACGGTGTTTTATTTCCTGGCCATGCTGCAACGTTTTATTCTGCATGCCATGTAAAGAGAGGAACATTTCATCAATGCTATAGACCTCGATATGCGGGCTAAAGTTTTTTAACGTAGTCATGACCCGATTGGAGAGGTCGCCATACAGGGGGTAGTTCGATGAAAAGATGGCGACGTTATTTCGTCTTAACAGTGGCTCAATTTTGAAAAAAGGCTGTAGATCGCCAATGCCAAGTGCCTTGGCTTCTCTCGAGCGCGCGACGACAAATCCATCATTGTTTGACAGGACAACCACAGGCTTGCCGCGCAAGTCCGGTCTGAATACCTGTTCACAGCTTGCATAGAAGCTGTTGCAGTCAACGAGAGCAAACACGGTGAGAGCGGATGGAATTGATGACTACGCCCTCAATCTGGAAATCCGAATCTTCTTCGATTGGCAGTGGCGGGTAATTATCACTCGCCGAAAGTAATTGCCGGTTACGCATATCCAGGATTTTGCAGGTCAGTTCGCCATTTAAAGCCGCGAGGATTACGTCCCCGTGAGCAGGATTCACGGCCCGATCGACGATCAAAAGATCACCGTCAAAAATGCCTGCACCGGTCATGGACTGGCCGGATACACGGCAGTAGAAGGTTGCTTCCGGATGCTTGATAAAATGCTCGTTCAGGTCGAGTTTCTTATCCATGTAATCATCGGCAGGGCTGGGAAACCCTGCAGGGACCTGGGATATGAACAAAGGGGCGTGAAAGGCCGCCCTGGCCTGGTGGCGGGAAACTCGTACTGCATGCATGATGAATACCTGTATATATATACAGTAGTATTATGTGTGCGAACTTTGCATTAATCAAGATCGATTTGTTTGAAAAAGCTACAGCTGCACACCGTGGATCCATTTATTATCGAGACCACGGCCGTTCGGCAGGACCTGGTTGCGACACAATTCAAAAGTGCCGGCGCCTGATTCTGCGCTGTTTTCAAAATAAAAACCGCATGGATATACAGCAGTGTTATGTGTACAAACTTTGCGCTAATCAAGACCGACGGTACAGTAGAACTTGGTAGCCGCCTTTTGGTGGATGCCGGTAATTTTATTTACAGTAGCGATTTCAGGCCGGGCTCCAGGATCAGTATCATCGGCGATGAGGGACAGCGACAGGTTTTGCCGGCGATTTGGTACGCTGATTGCCTTTGGCATCGACGTTGGTGGCATTCCTCATCGCTATGCCGCAAGGGAATTTGTCTACATGGTGAATTTGGGTATGAGGCCTGAAGCAGCCATCGTGATTGCGACCATCAACACGGCGAAGTTGTTCCGGCTTGAAAATACTGGCTCGGTCGGCAGGATAGATTTTCCTATCCTTTGAGCTATAGACCTAAATACATAACGGGCAGCTTTCGGTATTCACCTATATCCAAGGCCGGGTGTTCCGGTCATGGTATGAAGGTACAGTTTCGAAAAATTTTTCTTTTTCAGGATGAACGTATCGTAAGGTACAAGTCGGCAAGTACGTGTAAGGCGGAGTCAGTCAGGAAACGGATCCTATTGAAATATAAGGATAATTGCGAAGGTACACAATAACGTTGGCGCCGGGCAGGATGCTGGGGTGCAACGATGGGACGCAAATCCATGAGCGACACGAGATACTTTTCAAACGCGACCAACCCTGCTGCGTCAAAATCGCAGTATCGGGAATCCTGCGGGATAAACCGGGGCGTGCCCCGCACCGGAAAATTGCCAAAACCCGCATACGGGATGGCGCTAGGCAGAAAAATCACGGATCGGTGCGGCGCGCGCCAGCCATTAATCCTCACGAATTTTGACCGGGTCAAACCGGAACCCATCCCGGACGATTCCGGAAGTCAGGTACAGATTTTTAATACTGTCAGGTACGACTGCACGACATAGGAAGATCGATGAAAAAGGCTGAAAAAGCAGGTGATACCAAATACTTGTTCAAGAGAGATGAGATCTGGTGGGTCAAGGTAGCGGTGCCGCGAACCTTGCGTGACACGCTGGGCTACGATCTGCGCAGGTCGCTGCACACACACGATCTGGATCAGGCTAGGGAAGCGCGATGGGCGGTCAAGGCAGATCTGCGTGCCGAAATCGAAAAAGCTCGTCAAGAGCAGAGCAGTGTGGCGGCGGATCAGGAATCGAAAATTGTCGATATCAAGGCTGCATCCCCCGAAACAAGGGAAGCCGTTCAGCAGATCGATGAGCACATCATAGAAGTGGTGAGCGATTCCGGAGAGGGTGCACAGAAGTGTGGGCAGACCTTCGGGGCGATCAGCGGAAAGATGGGTAATGGTGTCTGGACGGTTGAGATCATACCGGCCGAGATTCAACCACCGCCACGCCAACCTGACGGCGCCAGTGGTAACCGTATACGGTTCGGCTCAAAATACATGACCAATATGGGAAACGAGGCGGACCTGGTGGTCGCTTTCAACGAGCAAGTGCTCTACTCCCGCATTGCCAACCGCGCTTACAAGCCGGGAACGATAGTGCTTCTGGACAATATGTGGGCTGATGACCCGTTCGAGGAGATTCGGGAACAGTATCAAGTAGCGGTTGCCGAGCTTCGCGAGATGGGGCTGATCGTCCACGAACTACCGATACAGCAGGAATGCCTCAAGCTGGTAGCCGATCCCCGCAAAGGCAAAAACATGTTTGTCTTGGGCATGCTCTGTCACATTTACAGTCGTGATACGGAAAAAGCACTGGATGAAATCAGCAGGATTTTTGCCAAAAAAGGTGAAGCGGTTATTAAACCCAATCACGACCTGTTTAATGCCGGTTATGCTTTTGCCCGGGAGAACGTGGAATACCGGTTCGAGGTTCCGCCTTATGAAGGAGTGGACACCAAACCGACGGTGGTGGTCAACGGCAACACCGCTGTCGGCCTGGGGGTTATGGCTTCGGGCATGGAAATGGTGGCCATGTATCCGATTACCCCGGCCACGTCCGCCTCTCACTACCTGGCAAGTGACTATCACCTGACGGGTGGATTTGTGCATCAGGCCGAGGATGAGATAGCCGCGATCGGTTTTGCCATCGGCGCATCCTATGCGGGTAAGACAGCCTGCACGATTACTTCTGGCCCCGGGGTGGCGCTGAAAACCGAAATGATCGGCCTGGCCATCATGGCCGAAGTCCCGCTGGTGATCGTTGATGTACAGCGTGGTTCCCCATCGACGGGTTTGCCCACCAAAGTCGAGCAGGGTGACCTGCTTTCAAGTGTATTTGGTGCGCCGGGTGATTCGCCAAAAATTGTAATCGCTGCGGCCACGATCGCCGAGTGTTTCGATTTCGTGATCATGGCCCGAAAACTGGCAGAGGACTTTCGTACCGTGGTTCTGCTGCTGACCGACGCCAATCTGGCCACGGGCGTGCAGCCCATTGATCGACCGGAAATGAATGAAGATTGGTTTTCCGCTCCGCTGGACCAGTCGGCATGGAATGAGAATGTACCGCCCTATGACTGGGATGAGAAAACCGGATTGTCGGACCGGCCCATTCCCGGCATGCGCGGTGGTGAATATGTGCTCACCGGTCTGGCGCATAATCGCCATGCGAAGATCGCCTACGATTCGG
Source organism: Chromatiales bacterium (assembly GCA_002688175.1). GTDB lineage: Bacteria > Pseudomonadota > Gammaproteobacteria > Steroidobacterales > SMWD01. The sequence goes on along the minus strand of NZCC01000007.1, from coordinate 892 downwards.
CGACCAACCAGGAAGGCGCCGATATGCGCAGTCGCAAGCTGGCTGCGGTAGCCGCCAGCCTGAAGCCACCGGAGATTCATGGCGCTGCAGAGGGTGATCTGCTGGTCGTCAGCTGGGGGTCGACGATGGGGGCCGTCCAGGAAGCAGTCGATCAGGTTAGCTCCAAGGGCCACGAGGTTTCATCTGTGCACCTGCGGTTTTTATCGCCACTGGAACCGGGACTCAAAGAGATCTTCTCCGCTTTCAAGCGTGTTATGACGGTGGAGATCAATTACAGCGATGACCCCGACGCGCCGCTGGTTACCGACGAGAACCGGCGTCGCGCTCAGCTTGCACAGTTGTTGCGCGGTCATACGTTGATGGATATAGATTGTTGGTCGGCCGTGCCGGGACATCCTTTGCAGCCCGGTCCTATCGAGAAGGTCATCATTGCCCGTCTGGAAGAGATTAAGGAGGAAACCTCATGTTTGGCCTGAAAGGAGATTGGTCTCTCGACGTCAAGGAACGTTACTTTACGATAGACAGTTATTGTGGCGCCCAGCCGCGTTGGTGTACCGGCTGTGGTGACCTCGGTATTTTAACCGCGATACACCGGGTGTGTCGCGATGCTCAGATCGAGCCGGAGAAAACGGTTGCGGTATCAGGTATCGGTTGTTCCAGCCGATTGCCGCATTACATGAAAACCTATGGCTTCCATGGGTTGCACGGGCGCGCGTTGCCGATAGCCTGCGGCGTCAAGTCCAGGCGACCGGACCTGGATGTCTGGGTGGCCACCGGTGACGGGGATTGTTTTTCCATCGGCGGGTGCCACTGGATTCACGCTTTGCGTTACAACATGGATATGACGGTGCTGGTTTTTGATAACGGTATCTACGGTTTGACGAAGAAGCAG
>NZCC01000006.1 GCA_002688175.1 Chromatiales bacterium | reverse complement strand
GGCGATGGCCTGCAGTTCTTTCTTCTTCATAATCTGCCTATCCTTACCCGTAACCGGGCTCAATGATAGGCAGTTACACAGATTTTTTTACAGTCTCCAACCCCAACTTTCCAGTTACGAACCAGATGCCTCCAAGGTTTTTGTCCGCCCTCTGATAAATCGCGACTGGAAGCAACATCAACCTCCCGAAGCCTGCAACAGTCAGCCCCCAGTCATCCCACGCAGCATGTCTTTCATCTTCCCGCCCTTACCAAGCTTGCCCATCATTTTCTGCATCTGAAGATGCTGCTTCAGCAACCTGTTAACGTCCTGTATCGCCTGTCCTGAACCCATTGCAATTCTCCGTTTCCTCGAGCCCTTGATCACTTTTGGAAACCGTCGTTCTTCCGGTGTCATCGAGTTGATAATGGCAATCTGCCGAGCAATCGCCCGTGAATCCACTTGTTCAGCCAGCTTCCCGGCATCGACGCCACCCGGTATCGGCAACTTGCCCAGCAGGCTCTCAATGCCGCCCATGCTGGCCATCTGACTGAGCTGATCGCGCAGATCGGCCAGATCGAATCCCTTGCCTTTTCGGACTTTATTAACAAGTTTCTGTGCCTTTTCGTGGTCAACCTTGTCCTGGACCTCCTCGACAAGGCTCAAAACATCCCCCATGCCGAGGATCCGTGATGCCATGCGATCGGGATGAAAGGCCTCAATACCCTCGGTGTCCTCGCCGGTACCGATGAAGCGGATCGGCTTATCGGTCACGGTTCGCACCGACAAGGCAGCACCACCGCGGGCATCGCCGTCGGTCTTGGTCAGAATCACACCGGTCAGAGGCAGTGCCTCAGAAAAGGCAGCAGCGACATTAACGGCATCCTGGCCGGCCATGCTGTCGACGACGAACAGTGTCTCTGCAGGAGATGTAGCCGTGTGGATCTGCCCGAGTTCAGCGAGTAATTCCTCATCCAGACGCGTACGTCCCGCTGTATCAAGGATCAGCACATCGCATGATCCGCGGCGTGCTGCCGAGACGGCTTGTTCGGCAATCGACACCGGCGTAGCCGTCGTATCGGTCGTGCAAAAGGCTGCCCCAACCTGTTCGGCCAGTTGTTCAAGTTGCAGGATAGCGGCCGGTCGGCGTGTATCCAGGCTGGCTAACATGGTCTTTTTCGCTTGCCGTTGGGCAAGATGCCGGGCCAGTTTGGCCGCTGTTGTCGTTTTGCCAACACCTTGCAGGCCGGCCAGCAGGATCACGACCGGCGGCTGATGGCGAAGATTGATGCCGTCACCATCAACTTCTGCGTGACCCAGCGTTTTGGTCAGCTCATCATGCAGAATTTTGATGAATACCTGTCCGGGCGTCAGGCTGCGCGTAATTTCCGAGCCAATCGCACGCTTGCGGACCCGGCCAATGAAATCCTTGACGACCGGCAGCGCCACATCGGCCTCGACCAATGCCCGGCGAACATCACGAACTGCATCGGTAATATTAGCTTCGCTCAGTCTGCCTTTGCCACGCACCCGCTCAGCAACAGATTTGAGCCTGGAACTCAGATTATCAAACATCAACCAACCTCACCCGCCAACCGGTTCAACGCAGCAAAAAAAAGCATTTTAGCCCGAACATCGGGTCAGAATCAGGCTTGTGAGGGAACTCATGCTCAAAATTATTGGCTCAGAGGCGATTCAATCCCTTGACAGCCTGCCACTACGTTAGCCACCATCACTCATACTATTGGCAACGAAGGAGGACTCACCCTCGTGGGTGACGACATACCCCCGGGAGCCTTATACGGACTCCTGGTTTTTCTGCTGATCTGTTCAGCTTTTTTCTCGGGCACGGAAACGGCCCTGATGACCCTGAACCGGTACCGCCTGCGCCACAAGGCGAAGTCGGGACACCGCGGGGCGATTCTCGCGGAAAATCTGCTGTGCAAACCCGACCGACTGATCAGCCTGATCCTGATCTGCAATAACCTCGTCAATGTATTCGCCGTTCAGCTCGTGACGATTATCGCGTTACGACTCGGCAGCCCTTTCTGGCTCGCTGCAAGTGGCTTCATCTTCACGATCGTGCTACTGATATTCGCCGAAGTCACACCGAAAACTCTGGCTGCACTACAACCGGAACGTGTCGCCTTGCCGGCAGCCTTCCTCTATTACCCACTAGCTCGCCTGCTCGCACCTTTCGTCTGGCTTATCAACCTGTTTTCCAATGGACTGCTCCGCCTGGTCGGCATCAACCTCAATGACACAGACCAGGATCATCTGACCGTTGAAGAACTACGTACGCTGGTCACCGAAGCCGGCGCCTTGCTACCCCGTAAACGCCACCGAATGCTGGTCGGCATTCTCGAACTACAGGACATCACCGTCGACGACATCATGATTCCGCACAACGAGATTGTCGGTATCGATCTGAATGATGAATGGGACGAAATCCTCGATACGATACGGAACAGCGCCTATACCCGTTTACCCGTATTCAAAGACAGCATCGACGACGTCATAGGCATTCTGCACATGAAACGACTCGTACAAAGCGCCGGACTCGAGCATCTGAATAAAGCTTTACTGATGGACCTCGTGCAAGACGCCTACTTCGTACCGGAAGGCACGCCACTGAACAAGCAGATTGTACAGTTCCAGCGTGCGCGCCAGCGTACTGCATTCATCGTTGATGAATACGGCGACATCCAGGGCATTGTGACGCTGGAAGACATCCTTGAAGAAATTATCGGTGAGTTCACCAGTGAACCGATATCCACACACGCCGACGTACGCACGGATGACAAGTCCGGATATGTCGTAAAGGGCAGCGCCAACATCCGCGCACTGAACCGGATGATGAACTGGCGCCTGCCGACCAACGGTCCGAAAACCTTAAATGGTCTGATCCTGGAGACATTGGAAGCAATCCCGAAACAAGGCACCGGTCTCATGCTGAATGATTACCCGATCGAAATCCTGAAAACAACTGACAGCGTTGTCCAGTCCGTACGCATCAACTCGCCCCCACCCTCACCCCCACCAGCCTGAGCAAAACGGGAGTGGCGAATCAAGAATCCCGACGAAGCGGGTTCCTGATGTTGGGTTGGTAAAAGTGGTTACGCTGCCTTTCGTCGCATCCAGCTGAGCAGGCCTAATGCCGATCCGAACAGCCAGACGGCCGCCGGCACAGGTACCGCGGTGGGCGACAGCAGGAATGCTCGTTCCTCTCCATTGTAAATTCCGTAGCCAACAATCTGACCGAGTTCGTTCACGTCGTAGGCATTCGATAGCACTGACCAACCAGTCAGGTTGTCCACCAGTGTGCTCAATTCAATCACGCTCTGGCCGTCGAAGGACACCGTCGCCAGCTTATCGGTGAGTTCCTCCGTCTCATAGCTGTGGCCTACAATGACCCCTGCATCATTAATCGACCACGCTCGACCGAAGCCGCTGCCAAGATCGTCCATGAAATGAAATGCGCTACCGTCCCACATGACAGCTCGATCAAAGCTAAAGGCTGAGCTGCTGTCGTACGCCAGACCAACAGCCATACCGCTATTGTTGATTTGTTGCGCCGTGCTGTAAATCCCAACGAAAGTATTATGAAGACTGATCGTTCCGCTTGCATCCCAGGTCGCCTGGTGCTTCTGAGAGTTATCAAAGTCAGTTATTGATGCTCGACCTGCAACCTCACCTGCGTCATTAATTCCGTGACCGCGGCTGTAGCCGGTAGGCGACCATACAGTGCCGAGATCCCCCATGGTCCCGTTCGCGTATTTGAATGCATGCGTACGATAAACGGCAGGGGCGAATCCCATTGGATCAATATTCGCAAAACCTGTTATTACGCCGCTATCATTGATGTCATAAGCACCGGAAAACGCACCGCCGAGTGTGCCGAGATTGGTCGTCACACCGCCTTGCCAACTAAATGCATAGCCGTTTGGATTCTGCAGGGCCGCATTGCCGGTTTCCCCAACGATGATTCCATTGTTGTTTACGGCACGGGCCAGCCCCGTAAATCCAAGACTCTGGATCGTACCGTTACTGTTCCACTTGACGGCTTCTTTAGCTCCGCTGACGGAGTTGTATGACTGACCGACAACTGTGCCGTTTTCGTTCAGGCCGTAGGCCAGGTTCGCAGCTCCTGCTCCCGTTTCCAGTGTCTCGAGTACCTGGATCGAAAAGGTGCCCGCGCTTGCAGCGCCAGACAGAAATGCGGAAACCGTCAACACAGCAAGCACGCCAATCAACCGAAGCAGAACGCTCCCCATAATAATTTCCCCTTACGCCCGGCATACAGAAACAACTACCCTGTGCGGACAAGATGCATAATTAAATTGTTTGTTATCGCCCTTCTCGATGTTGCGTCATCAGTACGGGCTCAGCCCGTCCCTACACCTGTTGCTGCGTAGTGTCCAATAGTTCACATTAAAGGTGAAACCACAAACCAGCAATCAATTTGTTAGACCATTAGTTCTAGAAATAACATTAACTTTAACAAGCGGCTATGCGCGAGAGTCATTCTCAAATGAAAAAAACCAGTTTAAATTACACGTCCGCTTTGGCTTGCATTTGAAATACCCGACATAGGCTGAATCAAAACGTACCGGGCTTGAGAACAATCGGGCATCGGTCACAGTAAGTATAGCGCCGGTTAAAAACCTAGAGTCGGCGAGAATTCCTGCAATTCGATTGATCCAGCGCAACAGAAATGTTCCTGACGGGTTCCATGAGCCATATAGAACCGGTTTAAGATCAGATATCAGGAATGACTTCTCAGATCATTTCGAAAATTCATATTTGATTTTGAATGTGTTAATTATTTGTTCTGCCTTAAAACTACGTGCACCTTCGGAAGAATATGGTCCACTCATGGCAGCGACTGACCAATTGCATCCTGTTTGGTCTGAGTCTATCCGCATAAGTGAACTAACCATGTAACCTTGGCATACGGGGTCTGCGTCCAACTTTGCGTTTATCTTTTCAAGCAATCTATTCTCTGAGATGAACTGACGCTTCATGTGTAAACCCAATGTTGATTGCACTCGGACAATCTTCCTGACCCTGTTGCTATGCGTAAAGCCGTACGATTTTGCGCTATCGTATGACCCCCTTATTTTTTCCGCCCTTATTGCTTTTTATAATATGGGTTGAGATTGATATGATTAATCTAACATTAGTTTTAATTAGTTATTATCGTTATTAACATAATCGTGTTATTAATAGGTCTTTCACCTTACATGCACCTATTCGAGCCGGTATTAAAATTACCTTCAGATTTGCCTTGGCCCTTTGCTCTCAAGGGCTCTGCCTGACCACTAATCACATAAACCCAGCAGTCTGCCCCATTTAATTTACTTTTGATTATTAGCTGAAAGGACCAGTTATAGTAAGTCGGCCTAAGCCTGTCTTGAGTCAGAGGGTGGCAACGTTACCCCGGCACTGCCTGAAGCGTCGTGCTTGAAAATGCTTGTCGCCATGGAAATCATCGAAGCAATATCGCTTAGATTGGCCGGCACTATTAGCGTATTGGCTTCTTTGGCCAAATTGCCGAATTTATCAACATAATCTTCAGCTATGCGTAATTGCATGGCCTCATGCCCGCCATCAGCAATGACGGAGTTAGCGACACGTTTCAATCCCTCGGCCGTGGCCGTTGCCACAGCAAGAATAGCTTCGGCTTGACCCTGAGCCTCATTAATCTGCTGCTGTTTGGCCGCCTCTGATTCTTTAATTACGCGTTGCTTTTCGCCCTCAGCCTGATTGATCTTTGCGTCCCGCTCACCTTCCGAGGTTAGAATGACCGCACGTTTTTCACGTTCTGCGCGCATTTGCTTTTCCATGGCCCCCAAAACATCGGCGGGAGGATTAATATTCTTTATCTCATAGCGTAAAACTTTTACACCCCAAGGGTCCGATGCCATATCCAGTTCAGCGACCACATTGGCATTAATCGCACCACGTTCCTCAAAAGTTCGATCCAGAACAATTTTGCCGATTTCACTACGTAATGTCGTTTGCGCCAGTTGCGCAATAGCGAAAACAAAGTCAGTAATTCCGTAGGAAGCTCTTTTCGGATTCATTACCTGTAAATATAAAACACCATCAACGCCGACCTGGACATTGTCTTTCGTAATACAGATTTGCTCAGCAATATCAATGGCGATTTCCTTAAGACTATGCCGATACGCTGGTCTTTCCAGAAACGGGGCCAGGATATGAAAACCGGCATGGAGGGTTCGGCTGTATTTACCAAGTTTCTCAACGACAAAGGCACTCTGTTGTGGAACAACTACGGCCGTTTTGGCGAGTATGACGATAACCACAATGGCAACCGACAAGGCAGCCCAAAAAGTTACATTTTCAATCATGCTTAATTTCCCCGTCGTGATTTAGTTTTTTTCATTAGAAATGACTTCGATCGTCAGACCTTTGATAGCGCTAATCCTGGCCCTGGCATTCTGACTGATTACAGTCTCACCGACATTCGTTGCCGTCCATGAGGTGCCACGAAAATTAACCCGGCAGGATTGCCCGGGTTCCAGTGCTTCACTCATCGCCAGAAGCTCACCTTCCGGGTCTTCGTCATAGTCTTCACCGCCCTTCATTGCCATACGTCGCAGCGGTTTACGTAGCAGACCAAGACTCAATAAACAAAACAGTGCGAATAACAACCACTCACCCCATTCGGGGATTCCAATGCCCGCCACATCAAGCAAACCAACCAATATTGCGGAAATCCCGATAAAGACCAGGAAAAAATCCAAATCAACTAATAAAAGCTCTGCGCCAAGTATTAACGCGCCAAGAATGACCCAGCCCCACCATTGCATCGTTATACCGCTCCCCATTGGTTTTTTCAGATGCTTATATTAACAGCAATCAGACGGAGCCGTGATGAGCCAGGGAATCCTGACAGGAGAATTGCAATTATCTGCTGGGCCAGTTCCCCGCAGGAAACATGGCCAGAGAGTTGTGGTCAAAGTGCACTGGATTAAACCAGTGATGTCTATTGCCTGGTGTCCAGATACCGTCGCGCAAAGACCGTAAACATCCTGTCACCGATGGAACTCCGGAATCACCCGTTCGCCAATCAAGCGAATAGAATCCACAGGATCATCATGCAGGCGTAACGAAATCTCATCCAGACCGGTTGCCTCCATCTGTTTCAGTCTCTCGACTGCCTTATCGGAATCTGCTGCCGGTACGGTAATCGTCAGGGAATCAATTATCCGGTCAACGATGTCCTGAGGCACGCCTTCAATAATCCCGGTGCGCTCCTGATAGGCCTTAACGAACGCACCCTTGTTGTCCTGCACAAAATCCGCCTCCTCTTCACTGAGGAAAGGCGTGAGCCAGTCTTTCATCAGGAATGCCCTGATGAGCAATTCTCGTCGGGCTTCCCGATATACTTCCTGCGCATCTTCCTTGACATGCCAACCAAGAAAATTATTGATCAGCAAGTCTTGCCTGGGCCGCCCGGATGCTTCAAGTGCTTTATTGACGACATCGATACGTCCGGCAACGACGGACGGCAGGCCAAGATCTGCCAGCATCACACCGTCCGCAGTACAAGCACCCATTTGCAGCATTTTATCTTTGGTCACCCCGCCATACACTGTCGCAGGCGTTTGCTCCTTAACCCAGGGCGTTCGGTAGTACTTTGCCCGATAATTTTCGCCCTGATAATTAATCGTGCCATCAACACCGCCTCCCCGGGCAGCTTCTCTGACTATTTCCACTGCTTCACGAACCATGCTGACCCGCCAGCTATGCTTGATCCCCATAATGCCAAGCCATTCACCGCCGCCGCCGATCACCATAGAGGCTCTGCCGTTTGAATACTCATTGAGCGTCAGCAGTGATGTTGCCATCTTGGCCGGATGAGTCTCATAGGGGCTTACAATGACAACTCCCAGTTTGATTCGGCTGGATTCTCGAGCCAGAGGCACCAGGCTCATGAATGGATCGGCTCCTGCCGCATAGTTCTGCACCCACAGACCGGCAATATCCAGGCGTTCAGCCAGCAGGCCGATCTCCAGCAACTGATCGGGTGTAATGTCAGGTTCTAAAATAACGTGAATTTTCATATTCGCCATCCACAAATATAGTGGCTTTGGTGCCGGTAATTATTTAATCACCCGGTTGCCGCTTCCCGCAGGAGTGGCCCGGGTGTATGCCGAAGACTCAATTGCGACTAAAAAGCCACTCCTGATGGGTATGCTTCAGGTCGATGCAGTTGCATCACAATGCAGAAGCATTCAGGAGATGCTCCCCCAGATCCGCAACGGCGGCCACAGTCAGGGTTTCAGGATTGGCGGCACAGTAATCAGTAAAGTGCCCGGTCAGACTGTCAAAGTCCCATGATTGTGATTCCTCTGCAATCTCGATAAGTTCGTCAATTGTTTTGCCTGATTTTGCCTGATAATAACCTTCAGCCCAGGTCAGAAGTAACCGTTTCGTACCCAGCGGTCCAATTACAATCATTTTATTGAATACATCACAGGGTATTGCACCAATATCAGGCACCCCACCCATTCCAGGTGGTAACTTTAATTTTTCGGCTGCTGCTGTTGCAGTCAGAAACAGCAAGAGCGCCAATAAAATAATAGATTTGCTTATCGTGTTCATCAATATTTCTCTTTCCGTTTACCTATACTGAACGACTTCTGCCCAGCTCTGATGGCTTCTTCGGCGCAAGAATCAACAGCATAACCAGGACCAAAAAAGCACCAAGAACAACGCTCATCTCAATCTTATAATCCCAGGGGCGTACCCAAATCTCGGTAAACAGATTCCACTTCGTGGCTACCTCAACGCTGACCCAGAAAATACTACCGACGGGAATCGCATACCGGAGTGCCGTTGAGGTTCTCTTGAATTTGAGCAAGCGGGAAAAACAATACCCGCTCCAGACAAAAGCTACAAAAACCGAGGTCATGTTGAGGCCGAAGAATAAATCTTCTGAGCCCACTAACCCGGGATCGAAACACAGCAGATTCCATATGTAGCAGAACCAGGTGACATAGATTGTTTCCATAAACGTGATAATGGCGTAATTTCGATCTCGCGACCTCTTGGTACTTGGCCCCAGCGCTGCTTGCAAACCAAGTTTGCGCTGGATCCACAGGAACAGATTGCAGCGAGTATCCTTGTCGAAAGTGTAGAAGCACAGCTGCATCATAAGAATGCCGACTGTTGCTCCCATGATCATATATTCGGGAAAGGTACCGCTGACATTCAGGCTATCCACACCATCCATACGCGGCAACATGCCCCAGTTGCTGCGCCCATAGAACATGAAAAAGAACTCAATCCAGGTCATCCAGATCATGAGGCCGGATATAAAGCCTATCCAGGTCTGCAAGTTCTCGTTGTTTGATTTTATGCCGTACCACAGAAGGATAATGGCGGCTATGCCCATAAAAACAGAAGCGATGTAAGTATTTTCCTGGCCCAGCCCATGTTCGATAAGAACCATTGATGTATGGCCCAGTGCGATTGCGAACAGCATTAAGACGAAGGTCACGATGCCAACAATAGGTGGTTTCCAGAGTTTGGATTTTCCAGCGGAATTTTTTATGGCTATCGCAGTCATTTAGCACTCCATCCTGTAGCGTAAACTTTGCGTGACGTGACACATCATCAATACATCAAGCAACGCATGTTCTTAATAAGATAGAACTATTTTACGAGGACAGGCCCGTAACCTGTGTCAACCAACGGTCAACAAGTGACAACGTAGCGCAAACATCGGGGATTACGTTGAATTATTCTGGTTTTTCTAAATGGATCTATTGGCAAACAGGGCTCAACCGAATCCGATCACTGATACAGAATCTGCATGTAACAGGCTGTTGAGAAAAAGTAAGACTGTAAAAAAATCTGTGTAACTGCCTATCATTGAGCCCGGTTACGGGTAAGGATAGGCAGATTATGAAGAAGAAAGAACTGCAGG
>NZCC01000005.1 GCA_002688175.1 Chromatiales bacterium | reverse complement strand
GCTGCGACCGAGACGCTGTTCGGCCGGAGTATCGAGGAACAGAATATCGCTCTGGAGAAAGCCGCCAAAGTTGACCACCTGGAATTTATCGACAGCCGGATAGAGCAGATTGACCGGAATCGCCTTGACCAGGTGACCCTCGTCCTGGGCAATCGGCAGACCTGGAAGCAGACTGGTTCGAGCCGCCTGCACCTCAAGGTGGGTGATACGGTACGCATCGAGCGGGCCGCGATGGGTTCATTCCTGCTACAGAAAAGTTCCGGCAGCAGCAGCATGCGGGTGAAACGTATCGACTGATTGACCGGGTGCACCGCCAGCATCCCAGCGACTCATGGACATCCAGACAAACATAACAGGCAGCAGCAAACGGTCGACAGCGTTCATCATCGGCTGGTCGGGTTTGTTCCTGCTCCTGTTCGGGTGTACCAATATGCTACCCGGTGGGCCTGCAGCGGAGATCAGCCCGGACAGTTTGCTGGCCGGTGTTGCGCTTGGAGCTATAGCTGCAGACAGCAAGGCCGAAACGCTTATCAATGATGCTGATATCCTGGGCCTGAGTCCGCAGATGAGTGTCTTCATAGATCAGAACATAGATCGTGATACGAATGACTACCAGCGGATCCGCCAGCTTATTTTTGCGCTGATGGGCGATGGATCATTTCGGCTCCAATACAATAATCAGACGCAGACTGCGACGGAGACCTTTAACGAGCGTCACGGTAATTGTCTGTCATTCACCAACCTGTTCGTGGCAATGGCAAGAGATATCGAGCTCAAGGTTTCGTACCAGGAAGTTGATATTCCGCCGGACTGGACGACAAACGATGGCACCTTTACGCTGAATCGGCACGTGAATGTCCACGTCGATCTCGGCATGGCCGGCGGACATGTCGTAGATTTCAACATCGGCGATTTCCGAACCACTTATGACCGACGCATTATCTCCGATGAACGGGCGTTGGCGCATTTCTTTAACAACAAGGGTGTCGAGCATCTGCAAGACGGCGATACGGGTGCAGCACTGGCCAATTTACAGCGTGCCCTGCATAGTGATCGCACCTTTGCTCCGGCCTGGAGTAACCTCGGCACGCTTTATCGCAGGCAGGGTCTGCTGGTTCATGCAGAGGCGAGTTATTTACAGTCGCTGGCGGTCAATAGCAGCGAATACGTTGCGATGAGTAATCTTGCCAGTCTGTATACCCAGACGGGCGATTCAGAACGCGCTGCTTTGTTCGAAAAAAAGGTCCGGCGCCACCGTATGCGTAATCCCTACTATCGATTCGATCTGGCAAAACAGGCATTTCTGCAGCGTGATTATGATACGGCGATCAGTAACCTGGAATTTGCCATTCGTCGCAAAGAGCTTGAAGACAGCTTTCATTTTCTGCTCGGGCTCAGCTACCTGCAAAAGGGTGATGAGAAAAAGGCCCGTAAATTATTGCAAAAGGCGGAGGAGCTTGCTCAGAGTGATGCGTTGAAGCGTAATTATCAAAGCAAAATAGACCTGCTCTTATCAGCCGAATAATGCCAATCAATGGGCGCTGTTCATGATCGGGAGAAGTTGTTGATGGGGCCGGGTCAAATTTGTTATCAACGTCGAAACCAGGGGCCGCTGCTGAGGCAGTAACGATTACATAAAATACCCGACATCAGGTATATTTGTCGGTCATGAGCAAGCCCGATGGACGCCGACTGAGTCATGAGACACGCGAGCAGATTCGACTACGGGTCGTGCAACAGGTTGCTGCAGGTGAGAGCCCGGAGGTACTCGCCAGGGCGCTCGGTTTCCATCGCTCCTGTGTTTATGCCTGGCTGGCCAGGTACCGCGAGGGCGGGCTCGATGCGCTGAGTGCCAGTCCTATTACGGGGCGTCCGGGCAAGCTCGCGGACCAGCAGCTGGCAAGGCTGTATCAAATCATTTCCACTGAAAATCCTGTGCAGCGGCAGTTTACTTTCGCACTGTGGACCCGGGCGATGATTCGCGAGTTGATCCGGGTTGAGTTTACGGTTCAGTTGAGTGATGTGTCGGTGGGGAGGCTGCTCAAAAAATTGGGCTTGTTACCGCAAAAGGTTTGGTGGCGGGACTCTCAGCATGACTCTGAAACAGTCAGGCGGTGGCGTAACGAGATCTATCCGGGGATCAGGCGCCAGGCGAAGCGGGCAGGCGCGACGGTTTGTTTTGTCGATATATCAGCTATTCGTTCTGACTATGACGATGGACCAGTCCGTAGCCTGCGCCGCAAAAAATCAATGCCGTCGGGTAAGAACCACGGTTTGCCAATGAACCTGGTCTCGGCCATCTCGGCACAGGGTGCGGTACGCTTTATGGCCTGTGAGAGCCGCTTGACGGCAAATATCCTGATCGATTTTATACAGCGCCTGCACCACGATATTGAGCGGCCGGTGTGGCTGATATTCGCGGCTCCTCCAGTACGGCAATCCGCAGCGGTCAGGGAGTTCCTGGCCTCCGGAAAGGGCCAGGTAAAGCTTTTTATCATGTCGGGTAATTTATGATCAGGTTAGGCAGAACAAGCGCCGGCTATGCGCTTCATTCGGGAAGTAAGGCACGGACCGGGCTTGTATCCGGCCTGACGCCACGCCAGATCAGGAAGGATTCGGCCGCCTGCTCGACCAGCATGCCCCAGCCCTGATGTGTTTCAGCGGCGCCCTGCTCTGCCGCCCAGACACAGAACGGGGTATCGCCCATCGAATAGGACAAGTCATAACAAACGGTATTGGCATCGATGATTGACCCGGGAAACGGTGGCACTTCACCGGTCAGGCCGGCCGAAGTCGCATTGATTATCAAATCGAAATGCAATCCGTCCAGGTCGTCAAACTGGCACGCCGTTATTTCACCGAGATCGGCAAACTGTTCAGCGATATCATCGGCTTTTTGTACGGTGCGGTTCGCGATGCGCAGGCTGGCAGGTTGTGCGTCGAGCAGCATCGGCACGATACCGCGAGTTGCGCCGCCGGCACCGAGTATCAGCAGGTGCCGATCAGCCAGTTCGATACCGAGATTGGTGGTCAAATCGCGAAACAGGCCCACGCCATCGGTGTTGTCACCCACTACGCCGCCATGCCGGTCAATGCTTATCGTGTTTACGGCTCCGGCCAGTTCTGCGCGTTCCGATAATTGGTCAACCAGGTCTGTGATGGCATTTTTGTGTGGAACCGTAACATTCAGGCCTTTGACACCCGAATCGATCAATGTGTTTAATTCTTCCGCAAGGTTGTCAGGCGCAATATCGATCGCTTCGTAGCTCAGTTCCTGCATGGCCTGGCTCGCGAATTGCTGATGGATGACCGGTGATTTGCTGTGTGAAATCGGATGGCCGATGACTCCATAACGGTCCGTCATTGTGGATCCTCTGTGCGGGTAGGATGTGATGGTTACTGGCGCGATCTAAACTACCGTGGTTGTCCGCTTTTTACCATAATTCGAGAGCAAATTTTTAGGCCGGGCCGAGATCACTCCCGCTGAAGCCACGTCTGCAGGTACAGTGGTTTTGGCTCATTCATAGAGGTTTGTAAATGGCGAAGGATAAGAAAATACGGTGTCCCTGGAGTCAGGGTGTCAGCGATGCGTATGAAATTTATCATGATCATGAGTGGGGAGTGCCGGCGCGCGATGATGCTACCCAGTTTGAATTCCTCGTTCTTGAGAGCGCGCAGGCGGGGCTCAGCTGGTCTACGGTGCTGCATAAACGGGAGGGTTATCGACGGGCGTTTGCCGGTTTTGATCCGGTTAAGGTGGCTCGCTTTACGCCGCGGAAAATTGAAAAACTCATCGCTGACCCGAAGATCATTCGTAATCGCCTGAAGATCAGGTCAGCCGTGACGAATGCGCAGGCGTTTCTGGCTGTCCAGGAAGAGTTCGGTAGTTTCTCAGCTTACATCTGGGGTTTTGTCGAGGGTGAGCCCGTGCAGAATCGCTGGCGTAGCCAACAGGACATGCCGGCGACGACACCGATCTCTGATGCGTTGAGCAAGGATCTGAAGCAACGTGGCTTCAAGTTTGTCGGCAGTACGATCATGTATGCGCACATGCAGGCGACGGGGCTGGTTAATGATCACCTTATCAATTGCTACCGCTATAAAGAGGTACAAAAGTAGCGGCAACTTACGGCCTCGATATAGCTTGGTACGACGTGGGCGGCTGCCAGGTATCGCTAGTTACGGATTTCGATGACGGTGATTTCCAGCGGCAGGACTGCATCGGGGTCCTCGTCGTCATGTGTGATCGTACCCAGGTGGGCCTTCAGTTCGAGTCCATCCTGGTACGTTTCCAGCCCGTCCCAGGTGACGGTTACGGTTCCCTGTTCACCGTTGCTGGCTGCGGTTGGTGCCGTTGCAGTCGGGTTACCCAGGTTATTTCCGGCGCCCACCGTCCAGATAAATAAATCGAAATCGGTACTCGCTGCCGCGGTGTGAAATCCGTGCACATCAACAATATAACTGCCGGCTTTCGGGAGTAAAAAGTTGACCTGCTCAGTGGAATTGAAACTGCCGCTGTACTCCGGAGCATCACAGGCAAGCAGGGTGGGGCAATAATACACATACAGGTCCAGGTCATCGTTACCCGTGGTGTTTTCGTCAAACAGCGCAACACGGAGATAGGTATCCGTGTCGCTGGTAACAATCCGGTTGGCAGGCGAACGCCAGATGCCGGGTGGTACCGTTCCGCCCAGTGGCGTCTGCACATAGGGACGCCGAAAATCATTACTGACAGTTCCCTGTAAAATTAATGGTGCCGCCAGGCCATCGAGAGTGGCCGTGTAGGATCCGCTGTAGCCGAACTGTACGTCAAACTGAAGGTTGCCGCTGATGCCGGAGCCGATTGCGGCCAAAGGCGCGGCAAACAGCTCGGGTCGTACAGTGATCGGGCTGCGGACCTTGTGTTGTGTGCTGACCCAGCTCAGAGAGCCGAACTGCCATTGATGCAGATTGGCATTGACCGTCGATAGCGTGACGTCGTAACGGCCGGTTTCACCGGCACCGAGCGATAACACAGACGGATTGACCTCAACATTAATGCCGGGCGGTGCCGCTACTTCGGCGTTATATTGGGTGGCGGCACCGGTATTCGTGACCGTTCTGCTGACGGTCTTACTGCCGGCCAGCGCACTGACCGTGATTGACGGCAGGTTAAGCCCGGTGGCATCGGTCGGATATCCGTCTGCAATGAGTTGTTCGCAGACCGCAGCATCGATCACCGTGTCGGGTTGTCCGCACAGGAATGCCTGGTAATCCTGCCGGTCCGCCTCGTAAATCAGCCCTGGCTCAACGGCTGAATTAGGTACGACATGTCCGCCGCCAATGTCGAACGGATCAGCCGGGGTCACGCCGTCCTCCCTGACGATATCCTGACGCGCGGTCGTCACCAGCGCCGACTTGATGGCAGCCGGGCTCCAGTCCGGATGCGCCTCCCGGATCAGAGCCGCGATACCGGCAACCTGTGGCGTCGACATGGAGGTGCCGGACAGGTACTGAAACAACTCATTTCGGATACCGTTGGCGACATCCGGAGTTTGCCCGGCCAGGATGTTGACGCCCGGCGCAACTACATCAGGCTTTAAGATATCGGGCGCCGTCAGGTTGGGTCCCCGTGATGAAAAGTCGGCCAGTACATTTCCTGTTTCCGCTACGCTCAGGATCAGGCCGGAATCAAGCGTAACCTCAATGGCGGCATCACTCTGCAACTCGTCCAGCAACAGCTGTCCGTCACTCTGGTTAATCATGACCGCCGGAATGTTCACCGAGCCGCGTGCCCCGGTCATGATGATGTGCTCGCTGTTGTTGCTGAAAACAACGGCTGCGATGGCGCCGGCATTTTCGGCGTGCTCGAGTTTGACGGCAAAATCACATTCACCGCGCTGTATAAAAGCGATCTTGTCGGCCACTTCACTGGCATTGATCAGTGCAGTGCAGGCGTTATATTCGGTACCGTCTGTCGCATCACCATCATCGACGAGCACTAATGATGCTGTCACGGATTCGTGATCGCGCAGCGGCGGTGTGAAACTTGCCTCCCGGGTAGCGAGATCACCGGCTATGTCAGTCGGGGTATTGATTCGCATCACGGCTTCAAACTTGTCCCCGGTTCGCGAGGAAGCACCGACCGTCAGCACCCAGGGCGCGCCGGCCGGCGACAGAATGGTACCGGCTTCGCCATCGTTGCCGGCTGCGACCACGCTCAGCACGCCCGCATTGGATGCTGCGAGCAGTGCCAGGTCATCCGGATCTGAGATGCTGATGTCGGTATTGCCGACCGAGTAGTTGATAATGTCGACGCCATCCGCGACGGCGTCTTCAATAGCTCGCTGCAGGTCGGAGGTGCTGCAACTGCCGCGTGCCTGGCCCGGTTCCAGCCAGCAGGCCTTGTAGACGGCAATTCTTGCCCGTGGTGCGATGCCGACGATGCGGTCGATTTCATTACCGGCCAGCGTTGCCCGCACCTCGACTCCGGCTGCCGTGGATGCAATGTGGGTGCCATGGCCATCGGCATCACGTGGTGACATGAATTCATTGCTGTCCATGACACCATAAGTGTCCAGAAACCCGTCAGCATAGTACCGGGCACCGATAATTTTATTGTTGCAGGCCGTAGCAGTGAAATTTGCACCGGTCTCGCAAATGCCGTTCCATCCGGCCGGCGGCTCAAAGGCCAGCAGATCGTCGCGATTTTTGAAACGCTGGCAAAGCCACAGGCCCAGCAGCGAGGATTCGGCCCAGCTTGAATGACATAGCCGGGGTTGTTCAACTTCGACTGTATCGGCAAAGCTGGGATGTTCAGGTGTGATTCCGCTGTCGATGACACCGATGACGACATCCTCGCCCTTGAGATCAGCCGCAGCTGTGAGTCCTGCAGTTGCATCGTGGAGGCCGAGAAATACGGCACTGTCGTTCGTATACAGGTAGCGAACCCGGTCCTCCCAGACATGCAGCACATCTTTGCGGGAGCTTAATTTCTGTGCCTGTAATGCCGTGAGTCGTGCGGCGAATCCATTGAATGTATACCGGTAGCTGTAGAGTTTGTTGTGGTAAGCGCCGATGTCCTGAAGTACCTGGTCATGCTTGTCGAGTAGTGCCCTTGAGTATTGACGGACATTGGCGGACTGTGGATCAAATTTCTGACCGGCAACCGGCCGGGTTGCTGCAAGTCCGTTCGGCTGACCATGATAGGTCAGTGCGGGAGGCGCGATGAATTGGACGATATAAACGTGCTCGTCGAGTGGCGCACGGGGCTGCGAGGTCAACACCGGGCCTGCGAGCGCACTGATGGCTGCGAACAAAATGACGGTCAACAGGGTCATGGCTTGCACTACAAAATACCGGGGTAAAGTGCGGCACTGTATGTCGGTTACTTGCGCAGGCTGCAGTGGGTGGTCTGAATGACAGGTCATAAATCCCGTTCCATGGGGGGCGAAATCCGGCTCTGGCAGGTTTCAACCGTCCAGAGGGGACGGTTACCCGATTTTATAATTATATAAAAAGTAAGTGGTTACAGTTGTTATTTAAGGAACGATAACATATTTAACAAAATACACCTAAACTCTACAGGGCGCTTTATTTACCCGGCCCTGAGCACGGCCCCGGTCCTGGCGCAGCGAATTTCCGACGGACCGGGCGCAGCACCAACCGTGCCAGGCATGATGAAATCAATAGATTGGCCAAGTATGCACCTGACCGTCAGAGCGGCTGTGGCCGACGCTTGACCATGCCGATTGGCACTGGTTGAGACCAGTGCCAGGTCGGTTTCCCGGCACAGTGCCGCGGCAACCGGGTGTTGCGTTATGCGCACGGCACAGGTCGTTCGGCCACCGGTAATCCAGTCCGGGCAATCCGGATCGGCCGTTACGACCCACGTCACGAACGGGTCCGTTGTGGCCAACGCGCGTTCCTCTTCTGCCGAAGGATCGATCCAGCCGTCGAGTTGCCGGCGGTCTGCGGCAATCAGAATCAGGCCGGCGGCAAGGGCGCGCTCCTTGATTTCCAGGATGCGTAAAACCGCTGATTGTTGCCATGGATCACAACCGAGTCCGAAGACACCCTCGGTCGGGTAGGCGACGACGCCGCCGTCATGAATGATCCTGGCAGCCTGGCGCAAATGTACGAAGCTGATCGCCGCTGGCATCCGGGTATATTCCTGAGCGTTCAGCCGTCCTTTGTCGTGGCTTGCGCAGATGCTTTCTTTTTGGCCTTTTTCTTTTTGGCTTTTTTCTTTGACTTCTTCTTGGTCTTCTTCTTCGCGGCTTTTTTCTTGACCTTTTTCTTGACCTTCTTCTTTGCGCCACGCTTCTTGCGTACCGGTGCCTTGGCCAGCAGTTCGATGCATTCTTCGAGGGTCAGGCTTTTGGGCTCACGGTCTTTTGGAACCTTGGCGTTCTTTTCTTTGTTCGTGATGTACGGCCCATAGCGTCCGTTCAGCACCTGGATACCTTCATCTTCAAAATCGAGGATCAACCGGTTCGCATCGGCTTCTTTCTTTTCGGCAACAATAATGAGCGCACTCTCGAGCGTGATCGTGTACGGATCATCGTCGCGAATCGAAGCAAACTTGTCGCCATAACGAACATAGGGCCCAAACCGGCCGATGCTGGCAGAAACCGGCTCGCCCTCCGGTGTTTCGCCGAGTTTGCGTGGCAGTTTGAACAGTTCGAGTGCTTCAGCTAGCTGAATAGCTGCCATCTTCTGGCCAGGTCGCAAGCCGGCAAATTTCGGTTTATCTTCATCCTCACGGGTACCGATCTGTACAAACGGTCCGAACCGACCGATCCGTACGCTGACCGGCTTGCCGGATTTCGGATCGGTACCCAGTTCACGTGCCTGTCCGGCATCTTCACGCGATATGGTTTCCTCTTTTTCGGCGACGAGCTTGTGGAAAGGCTGCCAGAAATCATCCAGCACCGGTATCCACTCGTGTTCACCGCGGGATATTTCGTCGAGTGTATCCTCCATCTGGGCTGTGAAGTCATAGTCGACATAACGTTCGAAGTGATTGGTCAGGAAGTTGATGACGATGGTCGCAACATCTGTCGGCAAGAAACGTTTGCCGTCCATCTCGACATACTCACGATTCTTCAGCGTCGAGATGATGCTGGCATAGGTCGAGGGTCGGCCGATACCGAATTCTTCCAGGGTCTTGACGAGGCTGGCCTCTGTGAAGCGTGGCGGTGGTTCTGTGAAGTGCTGATCGGCACGTACTTCTGTAAGTGTCAGTACATCACCCTCGTTGACGATCGGTAGTGTGCGGTCATCGTCAGATTCTTTCGCGTCATCCTGACCTTCCTGGTAAACCGCCATGAAGCCTGGCTTGACCAGGGTGGAGCCTGTCGCTCGCATTCGTGCTGCTGCCGGGTTGACAGTTGGCAACAGGTCAAGTGCAACCATGTCAAAAAGGGCATGCACCATCTGGCAGGCCACGGTGCGCTTCCAGATCAGATCATATAATTTATACT
This sequence comes from Chromatiales bacterium, assembly GCA_002688175.1. Taxonomy (GTDB): domain Bacteria; phylum Pseudomonadota; class Gammaproteobacteria; order Steroidobacterales; genus SMWD01. Next base: position 18,242 of record NZCC01000005.1, on the reverse strand, counting down.
GATCCGGGTTCAGAGCATTCTCCAGTTCACTCGGCAGGCGCATGACACTCGTTGGACGGATTGCCTCGTGCGCCTCCTGGGCATTTTTTGCCTTGGTTTTATAAACCCGGACTTCATCCGGCAGGTTTTCGGCACCATACCGTTCCCGGATCAGTTCACGAATTTCATCCAGTGCTTCGGTTGCGAGTGTGACCGAGTCAGTACGCATGTAAGTGATCAGGCCGACATTGCCCTCGTCCTTATCAGTCTCGAGGCCTTCATACAGGCGCTGTGCCGTCATCATCGTACGTTGCGCCGTGAAGCCGAGCTTACGCGCCGCTTCCTGCTGTAGTGTCGAGGTTGTAAACGGCGCGGTCGGATTTCGCTTGCGCTGTTTCTTGGTGACACTGCCTACACGGACTTTGCCATCGGCTGCAGTTAGCAGTGTGTCGCGCACCGCGTGTGCCTGTTCTTCATTAACGAAGCTGAATTGCTGGACCTTTTCGCTCTGATATTCGGCCAGACGGGCGGCAAAGCTGGCCGGTTCCTCGTTGACGGTTGCTTCAATCGTCCAGTATTCCTGTTTTTCGAACGCATCAATTTCTTTTTCGCGCTCGACAATCAGCCTGAGCGCAGGGGTTTGTACCCGCCCGGCCGATAACTTGGGGCTGATCTTTTTCCACAACAACGGCGACATGTTAAAGCCGAACAGGAAATCAAGCGCACGGCGGGTTTGCTGTGCGTTGACGAGCAGATTCGATAGTTTGCGCGGATTCGCTACGGCGTTCTGCACCGCATGCTTGGTAATTTCGTGGAACACGACGCGATGTACGTCCTTGTTCTTGAGCAGCCCGCGTTCCTGCAGAAGTTCATACAGGTGCCAGGAAATAGCTTCACCTTCACGATCGGGGTCAGTGGCGAGCAACAGTGCGTCGGCTTTCTTCAGTGCCTTGGCGATGGCATCGACATGTTTCTCATTCTTCTCGATGATCTCGTACTTCATCGCATACGAGTTCTCGGTATCAATGGCGCCTTCTTTCGGCACCAGGTCACGGACATGCCCATACGATGCCAGGACCTTGTAGTCCTTGCCCAGATACTTTTCTATCGTTTTCGCTTTTGCCGGCGATTCGACGATGACTATGTTCATTCCCATTTCACTGTCTACGAAAAACAAACCGCGACATGGCCGCGGTTAGAGAGAATCAAAGGATGAATATAGAGTTCGATGGCATTAATGGAATCAGTTCACCTGACCGGTATTTTCTTCAAATACCAGGTCTTCCATCCGGGCAAAAGCCTTTTCCTGTCCCGGTTGGCTGAACAGAACCATCAGCACGACCCACTTGACTTGCTCAACATCAATATCACCTGCACCGAGTGCGACGAGCCGGTCTATGACCAGTTCTCTCTGTACGGGGGACAAAATTCCAATTTGTTCGAGGTAAAGGATGTAACCGCGACATTCAGCATCGAGCCGTGACAGCTCATAAGGATTGAACAGCCGTACAGATCGTTCTGCAGGCGGGTTGGTGAACGGCGGCAGGCGACTGGTACTCAGCCCATCCAGCCAGTCGAGGGCACGATCGACTTCGGGTTCGCCAAACCCGGCGTACAACAGTTCTTCACGTAAAATACTTTGATCAGGTTCCGGCTCTACTTCCATATCCTGATCGGAGTACGTTTCAAACAGATACATGAGTACGTCAAGCACCGTTTCACTCATTTTGGTCGACCTTCTTCCCTCTGTACATAGAGCCCACCGGTTAGTGGTTCTACGTGTCCTTCCAACTCTAATATCAAAAGCATGGAGGAAACCTCCTCCGCCGTCAATCCACTCCGAGTAATAAGTGTATCTATTGCAACCGGGTCCCAGCCCATCAAGCTCCGTAAGCGCTTGTAGGCCGGATCAGTCACCTGTTCTGTGGATAAATTTTGCGCTTTGGGATTTTGTTCAATGGTTGCCGCAAACCCGGCGATCATTCCGCCGAGTTCCTCGATGATATCGTCCGCAGTTTCAACCAGTTTGGCACCCGTGCGGATCAACTGGTGGCACCCGCGTGCGACCGGGTTATGGATTGAACCGGGAATTGCGAATACTTCACGACCCTGTTCTGCGGCATTCCTGGCCGTGATGAGTGCGCCGCTGCGTTGACCGGCTTCGACAACCAGCGTGCCGAGTGCCAGCCCGCTGATGATTCGGTTACGGCGTGGAAATTGTGACCGGCGCGGGGGGCAACCCGGTGCAAACTCCGAAATCAGCGCACCGTTGGCTGCAATATCCTCGGCCAGGCGCAGATGATCACGCGGGTAGATAATGTCGGGTCCGGTGCCAAGTACTGCGATAGTTTGACCACCGGCCATCAGAGCGCCCCGGTGAGCAGCCGCGTCGATACCGAGTGCAAGACCGCTGGTAATGCAGAAGCCGGACTGTGCGAGATGTCCGGCAAACCGGCGGGCGGTTTCTTCGCCGCCGGGCGTTGCACTGCGACTGCCGACAATCGATAGCTGCGGCAGACTCAGTAGATCGGCATCACCGCGAACAAATAACAGCGGTGGTGGCGATGGAATTTCGCGGAGTAAAGGCGGGTAACGTGAATCGAGCCAGTTTATGGCGCAGCGGTCCGTCGCTTCCAGCCAGCTCCGGCAACGGTTTTGCTGCTCGCGGTCGGGGGCAAGAATATTGCGTACACCTGTAGTTGTGACGCCGGCGGCCAGTAGTTCGTTCCTGGAGGCGCCAACAGCATGGGCAACCGAACCGAATCGTTCGAGCAGGGCGGTTACGGTGGAACCTGTAACCCCGCTGGCAAGGCCGAGCGTTAACCACGCATCATCAAGCACACAAAACCCCGATAATTAAAAAATGGGGCCAAGCCCCATTTCTTAATTTCAGCAGTTTTGCGCGTCGATGAACAGATCGAAATCTGTGTTATTGACCGGGTTTGCAAAACCCTGGGTTGATGCAGATCCCTAGTCCGGTGTTTTGACCTTGTCGAAGATATGAATGTCAGTCGTCGCTTCCATAATCAGGGCGTAGCTGATGCGTGGGTAAGTTTTGAACACCATCAGTGTGCCGGCCGGTTCATCCGGAAGTCGAACGGAGCCGCCTTCGGTTCGATCAGGTATTTTTTCGCCCGCTTGCCAGATACCAAGTACATGGCCGACTTCGAGACCGTGTTGCGTGCCACGGTTCAGAACCACAATGTGATATTGGCCGATGATCGACAGTCCGTTGATGACATGAATAATGCTGCCGGAGACCTCCTGTTCAGGTGCCCTGGGGATGAACTGCAGTGGAATGTTGAATTCCTGTTCGTAGAGTCGGTCACCCTCGAGCGCTTCACGCTGCGTATCGACGAGGTGCAGGGTCGCCGGATCGCCGGATCGTGCGATCAGGCCTTCACCGACAAAGATCCCCTCGTAGCCGACGACATCATCATCGTCCGGGTCGATAAGCGGTTCACCGATGTGCACTACGCTGTAACCGTGGCCAACCGGTCCGATCCCGGCGCCGCGTACATAGGCGTCGTTGCCGGCACCGGCAATCAGGTGTCCTTCCTTGATAGCGACGATGTACGGTAGTTTGTCAGCCTGATCGCGTTCGAGCACTGTGCCTTTGCTCAGGAAAGCAGCAATGGTTTCAAGCGGAATCGTCATGATGGCCTCACTCAGATCCTCACTGCGAATACGCGGCGACAGTTTTTCATCACCGGCGGCGCGCTCAAGGCGAATTTGCGGTTTGCCATCAATATAGACGAGGACCAGTACGTCACCCGGATATATCAGGTGAGGATTTTCAACCTGTGGGTTGACCCGCCAGATCTCCGGCCAATACCAGGGATCGCGCAGGAACATCGCCGAGATGTCCCACAGCGTATCGCCGCGTTTGACGACATAGCGGTCGGGGTGTGACGGGTTGAGGGCAACGGCACTTCCCGACTGGGCGGCAATGCCGCTGGCCAGGCCTGCGCGTGGACCGCTGGCGATGGCCTCAGAACTCAGGGAAACAGCAAGCAGCAACCACATACCGGCGGTAACCGGTCGGATCAGCGGCAGGGAAATCTTCATGGAATTTCCATCCCTAATGTTTAATGGGCGATGTCCCGGAAGTAGCCACTGCTATAATTCCCGGACGCGCACAGATAAGTAACACATGACAACAACAAGCCTGGGACATCTCATAACCGGTAGAATATACCGGTTTCCCACTTGGCTATATGTCGATATATCATAAAATTATTCGTAATTCATAGCACTGTGCACGAATTTGCGAAGGAAACATTATGTCAGTGCTAACAGTTCTTGAATATCCCGATGCGCGCCTGCGTACGCAAGCCTCTGTCGTAACCACCGTAGACGATGCGGTGCGGCAGTTGATCGATGACTTGTTTGAAACGATGTATGCAGCGCCAGGTATAGGTCTCGCAGCCACCCAGGTGGATGTACATGAGCGCATTATGGTGCTCGATATCTCCACCGCCAAGGATGATCCGCGTTGTTTTATCAATCCCGAGATCCTCGAACAACAAGGCTCGGCGCCGAGTGATGAGGGCTGCCTTTCTGTCCCTGGAATCACCGAGCCGGTCGAAAGAGCCGAGAAAATCCGCATCCGGGCGCTGGATCGCGATGGTCAGTCATTTGAGCTTGAGGCCGAGGGTTTGCTGGCAGTTTGTATTCAGCATGAAATGGACCATCTCGTGGGCAAGCTGTTTGTTGACTACCTGTCCGAGCTCAAGCGCCTGCGCATTAAGAAAAAGGCGCTAAAGCAACGTAAGCGTGAGCCCATGGATGTCCGGGCCTCAAAACCGGCAAATTAGAGGATTCAGCTATTCACGTCTATCAGCGAGGTTTTCAGTGCTCGATGTTCCGCTGCAATGATGTGTCATCCGGACAGACCCCGGTTGAGGCACACTATCGGTGCATATTGTCAATATTTACCGGCGGGGGCTGATTGAAACATGGCGCGGATTATTTTTGCCGGATCACCGGATTTCGCTGTTCCCAGCCTGAAGCGCCTGATTGCGTCGCAGCATGAGGTGGTGGCGGTACTAACTCAGCCGGATCGACCCTCAGGGCGTGGGCGGAGGCTCACGGCCGGGCCGGTCAAAAGTTGTGCCGAAAAAAATGACCTGGTGGTTTACCAGCCGGTCGGATTACGGTCTGAGGAGGTTCAGGAGCGGCTGGCGGCATTTGCACCGGATCTGATGGTGATCGTTGCCTACGGGCTGTTGCTGCCGCCAGCTGTGCTGTCGCTGCCGGGAGCCGGGTGTATCAACGTACATGCATCCCTATTGCCACGTTGGCGAGGCGCCTCACCGATTCAGGCAGCGCTGTTGGCCGGTGATCAGCAGACCGGTGTCAGTCTCATGCAAATGGCTGCGGGACTCGATACCGGACCGGTATTTGCCCTGGCACAGATTGACATCAATGCCGGCGAAACGGCCGGGGAGCTGCATGACCGTCTTGCCGAACTCGGCGCGGACCTGCTGGCCCGCTGTCTTGACCCGATTCTTGACGATGCTTTAACGGCCAGCTCACAGGATGGGGCAGGCGTAACTTACGCGGGGCGAATCAATAAGTCTGATGCGTTAATCGACTGGTCACGGTCGGCGGTCGAACTCGACCGACAAGTGCGGGCGTATAATCCGTGGCCGGTCGCTGAAACGGTTCTTGATGGTGAGCGGATGCGTTGCTGGCGGTCAGATGCAGCTGCAGAAGCTGCGGTATCGGTACAGCCGGACTCAGCGCTCCCCGGCCGGATTGTAGCGGTGACGAATGATGGTATTGAAGTGTGCACAGGTCGGGGCATACTGCGCATCAATGAATTGCAGATGCCCGGACGCAAGCGGGTAACTGCCGGTGATTTTGCGCGCGGTCACGATATTGTCGGTAAGGTTCTTGGCTGATGAGTGGCGACAAAAAAAACGGTAAATGGGGCGTGGCAACGCGAGCTGCCGCAGCGTTTGCCGTCGACCAGGTACTGACAGAGGGGCGTTCACTGGATGCGGCGCTGAGCCAGGCGCTCAGCGATCAATTGCCCGCCCGTGACCAGGCGCTGGTCAAGGCGCTGGCTTTCGGTGCGTTACGCTGGCATAACCGCCACCGACTGATAATCGGCGAATTGCTGGATCGGTCATTGCGGTCGCGCGATCACATTCTCGAAGCACTGCTGTCGGTTGGACTGTTCCAGTTGATTGACACGCGACAACCCGGTTACGCATCGGTATCCGCAACTGTGGATGCGACCCGGAAACTGCAGCGACCGCGTGCCGCCGGCCTCGTCAATGCGACCCTCAGGCGTTTCCAGCGTGAGCAAGATACTCTGCTAGCCAAAGTGCTGGCCAGTGATGAAGGACGTTATTCACACCCGCAGTGGCTGATCGACCGTTTCCGTGCGGACTGGGGTGACCAGGCGCAGCAGATCCTGACCTGTGCGCTGGTCCGGCCACCGATGTGGTTACGCCTGAACCCTGCTCGCGTTGATGTGGCTGCCTATGTCGAAGCGCTACAGTCAGAGCATGGTATCGGTGCGACAAGGTTGGCGGAGGTGCCCACAGCCATCTGCCTGGAGCGGCCATTATCGGTCCATGATCTGCCCGGATTCACGACTGGATTGGTGTCCGTACAGGACGCTGCCGCCCAGTTTGCAGCCGAATTGCTGGATGCAGCGCCCGGTATGCGCGTGCTCGATGCCTGTGCAGCACCCGGCGGTAAAACCGGACACATCCTTGAGCGCGGTGGCGGGCAACTCAAGGTCATCACCGTCGATATTGATGCCAACCGAAATGCAATGATCAGGCAGAATCTTGAGCGTATTGGTTATACCGCCGAGGTCATAACTGCTGATGTAGAGCAGACCGGGACCTGGCCCGGTGACAGCAATGCTGAAGGTTCCTTCGACCGGATACTGGTCGATGCGCCGTGTTCGGCAACGGGCGTTATTCGCCGTCACCCGGACATCAAGTTCCTGCGTCGTCCCGATGAAATTGCGGTATTCGCCGCCCGCCAGGGGCGCCTTCTCGATACGCTGTGGCCGTTGCTCAAGCCGGGCGGGCGTCTGCTGTATGCGACCTGCTCGGTACTGCGGGCCGAGAACCATGAGGTTATCGGCGATTTTTTGCGCAGACAACCAGCTGCGAATGAGATTCGGTTACCGCAAGTCGATGTGCCTGAAGTGGTCGTACCGGAGTCAGGGCCGGGGTATCAGCTACTGCCGGGACCAGCGAATACCGACGGATTCTATTATGCTTTAATGGGGCGAAACGCTTAGCTTGCGAGGGGGAATGGTGTTTGACACCAATTTCCAAAATTGAGATCTGATGGTGCGAATGAGGACAAGGCAAAATAGGTGTCAGACACCATGCACTTTTGCTGGCGTCATCTGTGCTTTGCTCATCAGTTTTGCACCGCTGAGCAGCGCCTATTCCAAGGATCAGCCCTTCGAGATTCGCAGCGCTGAATCACGTCTGTTCCAGAGTGTCTGGTTTGCGAATGCGCTTATTGATTTTCGACTGAGCGATGAAGCGCTGGCCGCGTTGGATAGCGGGGTCGTATTGACGATCGAGTTACAAATTCGACTCGATCGAGTCCGTCGTTTCTGGCTTGATAAAGAAACGGCAATGCTGGAACAGAGTTTTGAGCTCAGCTATCAGCCCCTCAGTGAGCGCTATGTTGTCCGTAACCTGAACAGTGGCGAGCAGGATTCGTTTGCAACATTATTTTCAGCACTCAACAGCATGGGCAGAATCGTTGATCTGCCGATCATAGATGCTTCTTTGCTGGACGCTGACGAACAGTATGAAATTGCTTTGCGTGCAGTACTCGATCAGAACACGTTACCCGGACCGTTGCGATTACTCGCCTTCTGGAGCAGTGGCTTTCGATTGGAAAGCGATTGGTATGTATGGATCTTAAACGCCTGAAGCGAGGCTTTTACATGACACTGATCGGCGCCATGTTGCTGCTCGGTGTGTCAGACCTGGTGCTGCTGTGGTGGACATCACAGAACTTGCAGGAATTTGGTCGGCTGCACAATATTCTGCTGGCGGCCAATGCGATCGGTGTCTGCATCCTGATCATCCTGATTTTCGGCAACCTGGTGCGACTGGTGCGGGACAACTGGCGCGACGTACCGGGGTCAAAACTTAAAGCGCGCATGCTGACGGCAATCGTCGGTCTGGTCGTAGCGCCGTTCGTCGTCGTGTACCTGTTCGCGGTGCAGTTTCTGAATCGTGGCATCGATACATGGTTTGATGTAGAGATTCAGGGCGGTCTGCAAGATGCGCTGTCACTCAGTAGTGCTGCACTGGATCGGCGTATTTATACAAGCATGGAGCATACTCAACAGATTGCATCGGCGTTGTTACGTTCTGATGGCAGTGACCTGGTGCCATTGCTTGGTCAGGTGCGACGTGATGCGGGTGCGATCGACGTCACGTTATATGGCCGCAACTATCTGATCGTTGCGACCAGTCATCAGGATCTATCCGCACCGTTTCCGTCCACCCCGCCGGAAGATGTGATGTTACAGCTGCACCAAACCGGTACTTACGTCGGCATCGATCCAATTGGCAACGGGACTTACCAGGTTCGTGCCGCCATGTTGTTACCGAGTGCCCGACTGGGTCAGGAACCGTTTGTCCTGCAGGCTATTTACCCGGTCGGCGAGCGTATCGGCGCGTTGGTAGATTCTGTCGAGACTACCTACTCTCGCTATAACGAACTTGTATTTTTGCGCGAACCGTTAAAAGCCAGTTTTGCGCTGACCCTGACGCTCGTCGTGCTGCTCTCGGTGCTGGTAGCCGTGTACGGTGCATTTCTTTTTGCCCGTCGACTTGTCGCACCTATTCTGTCAGTAGTAGCCGGTACCCGCGCTGTAGCGGCGGGGGATTTCGATACCCGGCTGTCGATGACATCACATGATGAAATTGGTTTTCTGATCGGTTCGTTCAACCAGATGATTCAACGCCTGTCACAGGCCCGGGAAGAGGCGCGGCTTAGCGAACAGCGTGTCGATAAGGAACGGGCGCACGTCGAGGCCATTCTCGCGCGACTTTCGACCGGGGTTATCGCCATCGAAAGTGACGGGTGCATCAGGCATGCAAACGATGCTGCAAATACTATGCTCGAAACAAATCTGACCGGTGTGATCGGTCATCGGATTGGTGATCTGATTGGTGAACATGCAACGCTGGCTGAATTCATGGCCGGCATCGAGGAACATCTTGTCTCCCCTGATTCGGAATGGCGCGAGCAGGTTAGCGTGCAAAGCGCATCAGGCAGGCGTGTATTTGTCTGTGCCAGCACGGCACTGCCAGTTGATGAAGGTGAACCAGGCGGCAGTATTATCGTTTTTGACGATATAACGACTTTACTGCAGGCACAGCGGGATGCGGCCTGGGGGGAAGTTGCCCGGCGCATGGCGCATGAAATCAAGAATCCTCTGACCCCGATTCAGTTATCGGCCGAACGAATTCAGCGCCGTTATCTCAGCGGTATGAAAGAGATGGAAGCTGAGGTGCTAAATCGTGCGACCAATACAATTATCACCCAGGTTGAGGCGATGCGCGATATGGTTAACGCGTTCAGCGAATATGCACGTGCACCGGAGATCCATATTTCACGCTTCGATCTGAATCAATTGATCAGGGAAGTCGTGTCTCTGTATATGTCACATGACATTCATGCCCAGATTCAACTCAATCTCGATGCCGCTATCAGCGTTATAGATGCCGACAATGCACGTATTCGTCAGTTATTGCATAACCTGATACGTAACGCATTCGAGGCCATGGAGGGGCAGACAGAAATGTGCCTCGAGATTACGACCTGTGGGGCTGTGATCGCGGGTCGTGATTATGCAGAGATACGGATTAGTGACGATGGTACCGGTATCGACCCGGCAACGATCGACAGGTTGTTCGATCCCTATGTAACGACAAAAAATAAAGGCACCGGACTCGGGTTGGCAATCGTCAAGAAGCTTGTCGAGGAACATGGCGGTACCGTCAATGCCAAAAATCTCCAACAGGGCGGTGCCCTCATGACGGTCCGGCTGCCAATCAGGCGTACCGCCGACTCATATGATTACCGCGGTGTCACCACAGTAAGCACGGAAAAAGCCTTATGACTGCCGCTAAAATTCTTGTCGTTGACGATGAAGCTGATATCAGAATGCTGATAGATGAAATTCTGTCTGATGAAGGTTATCGGGTCACGACTGCCGGCAATGCAGCTGAGGCACGCAGCCAGGTCAGCATTGAGCCACCAGACCTCATTTTGCTGGATATCTGGATGCCGGATACGGATGGAATTACGTTGCTCAAGGAATGGTCTGCCGCTGCCGATCCCGGTTGTACGGTAGTCATGATGTCGGGGCACGGCACCGTTGAGACGGCGGTAGAAGCGACCCGACACGGCGCTACAGACTTTATTGAAAAGCCGGTATCTATCGCAAAACTGCTGCTAACAGTAGAGAATGCGCTTCTAAATGCGTCGAACTACGAAAACCCGGCGCGGTTATCACCGCTATTGGCACCGGTTGGCAAGAGTGAGCAAGTAAGCGCCGTTCGTCGGTCCCTGGAACAACTGACAGCCCTCGCATCACCGGTGCTCATAGTCGGTGAGCCCGGTTCGGGTCGCGAGGCCGGTGTCCGATATCTGCATGCTTTGTCGGCCCGTTGCGAACAGCCGTTTGTTTGCCTTGGCGGTGACGATCTGCCGGCGGATCGGCTGTCACACCTGTTGCTCAGTTCCGGTACGGGCGACAGCATCCAAACCGGATTTATCGCACAGGCCGAGGGCGGGATGCTGTTTCTGCGTGAACTCGAGTCGTTCTGTACAGATGCGCAACGCATGCTGGCCGCTATTATCGAGCATGGTGAGTATTTACCGAGCGGTCGGTCCGACAGGCAAAAGACTAATATTCGATTCCTTGCCTCGGTGACACCACAGGCCTATGCAGATCCGGCTGGTTATGGCATTCGTGGCGATCTCATGGAGCAACTGGCTATTTCCACGATCCGGGTTCCGGCATTAAGAGACTATCCCGAAGATGTGCCTGAGTTGTTACGGGTATTCGTTGAGCAGTTTGTCGATGCTAATCGGCTGCCGTTCAGGCGCTTCGGCGTCGCCGCACAAAACAGGCTGCGAAACTATCCGTGGCCCGGTAACGTTCGCGAATTGCGCGCCCTGGTACGACGCCTGTTGATTGCATCGGGTCCCGAAGAGATTGCTCTCGACGAGCTTGAAAGTGCATTGCCGCCAGTGTCGGATCAGGAGATTTCGCTACTTAAACTGGACTTGCTGTCGCTACCTTTGCGTGAAGCCCGCGAGCAATTCGAAAAGGCCTATCTGACCCAGCAACTTGCACTGTGTGATGGCAAGGTCGGGCAACTGGCCAAGCGGGTTGGCATGGAGCGGACACATTTATATCGCAAGCTCAGAGCGCTCGATATCAATTTTCGCCGCTAAGGGCTGCCCGGCAGGATGTAGTGCAACTAATCTATAAGTTGCTAGCCGCTGATGTACTTTTCGAGATCGCCGATCGTTGACTGTTGTTCGGCAATAACGGATCTGACCAGATCGCCGATTGAAATCATACCGATGAGCTTGCCGTCATTATCGACTATCGGCAGGTGGCGAATTCGTTTTTCGGTCATGCGTCCCATACATTCCCGAACACCCTGATCTCCGTTTGCTGTAACGACATTGCTGGTCATGATGTCTTTGACCAGCGTGGTTTCGGAGGAGCGGCCTTTCAGAATAATCTGTCGGGCGTAATCTCGCTCCGAAACGATGCCGATGAGTCGGTCGCCGTCCATAACGGCTAATGCACCGATTTCTTTTTCAGCCAGCAGATGAATGGCTTCGTAGACTGATTGATCCGGCCCAACTGACCAGATTGAATCGCCCTTGGACGCCAGGAGTTCTTTTATTCGTCTCATCGGTTTCCTCCGTCTGCGCCAACCTGTTTATATTCCAACCTGGGGTGGCAAAAAAACCTGTTACCGTGCCCATACTATAACAATGTCTCCCGTTCTGAAATCAAGACCGATTTCACCTCAAACTAACTCGACCCACAGGTAAGAATTTCTTATCCTGTGCGGGCTTCAGGGACACGCAATCGTAATTTTTGATGATAAATGATTCCCTAGACCGCTTGGCGACATACATCCTCGAGTTCGGGGCAGACCAAAGGGTGGCACATATGGCAAAGATGAGTAACAGGAAACAACAGAGGATTGTCGACGTTGCGCGGGGACTGGGTCTGGACGGCGACGATATTCTGCCCCATGGCCATCATACCGCCAAGATACCGATTTCCGAGTTATTGACCCGGGAAAGCAAAGCGACGGCAATCTGATTCTCGTGACCGCAATGACGCCCACGCCACAGGGTGAGGGCAAGACGACAACAAGTATTGGATTGGCCGATGGCTTGAATCATCTCGGTTACCGGACGTCTTTGTGTTTGTGAGAGCCGTCGCTGGGCCCGTATTTCGGCATCAAGGGTGCCGGGACCGGCGCAGGTAAGGCGCAGTTATTTCCTGCCGAGGATATCAACCTGCATTTCGTCGGCGATATGTACGCTGTTGAAAAGGCCAATAATCTGCTGGCCGCCATGCTTGATAATCATTTGCAGCATGGCAACAAGCTCAGCGACTACGTCGTTACCGAGGCGGGCTTTGCGACGGATCTCGGTGCCGAGAAATTTATCGACATCAAATGCCGGATCACCGGCCTTAAACCGCAGGCCGCTGTTATCGTGGCTACCGCAAAGGCGGTCGCATGGCATGGTGGGGCCAGGCAAAATGGTGGGTTGGCCAACCTGCAAAAACACATCGAGAATATCAAGTACTTTGGCCTGCAGCCGGTTGTCGCCATTAACCGGTTTGCCGACGACAAGCCGGCACAGCTCAGGAAGATTGTGAAGTTCTGCGAGCAACAGGGAGTGGAAGTTGCGGTCGCCGAGCATTGGGCACGCGGTGGTAAGGGTACAAAGGAGGTGGCCGAAGCGGTACTGCGCTCAATCAAGGCCAACCGGCGTCGCAAGCTGAAGTTTGCTTATCCGTTATCCATGCCGCTGGACAAGAAGATCGATACATTGGCTCGCAACCTGTATGGCGCATCGGGTGTGGATTTCGATCGGGCAGCACATCATGATATTGAATTATTGACTAAACGGGGTTTCGGCAATCTGCCGATCTGTGTTGCGAAGACGGCATCTTCTTTAAGTGATATTCCGTCGGAACGTGGGCGACCCCGGGACTTTCGTATCACCGTGAACGAATTGCGCCTCAGCGCCGGCGCCGGATTCGTCGTCGTCATCGCCGGCAACATCATGACCATGCCGGGCCTGTCGAAGGTACCAACGGCGGCGAAGATCAAGGTGCTTAAGGATGGGCGGGCTGTGGGGCTGGCTTAGAATCAATATCGGCTGACACGGTCCTTATGTGATCATCCCGCTGCAGCAGTTGTCGAGAGGTAGCGCTGTGCCCAGTCGGGCAAAGAGGTTCCCGGTGCAGTATTAACGGCTTCAGGATATGGCCTTGCGTTGTATGTATTCCAGAATACAATTTGTTGTCCTGCAAGTCGTTGACAACGGGCATCATGAATCAGTGCCGCTACTGCCTTGCCGGTGTAGGTTGTCTCAAGGGCGAAGCCTTCGGTATTGCGAATTAATGCGACGGCCTGCGTGCATTCGGCTGTTGCCTCAGCGTATCCGTTACCAAAAAACTCATCGCGCAGCGTTATATTAACCAGCGGGTCATCCAATAGTGGGATCGTTGTGTCGATCTCATTAAGTTTGCGGTTTGCGGCCACAAACAGCCCGGCAATTCCGTCCGCTGTAGTCAGCGATGGTGGCACGACGCTTACCGCATTGATTTGGGTTGTTAGCCCTGCGAGGCGCAATCCAAGTGCGAGTCCGGCAACGGTACCCATCGTACCGCAGGCAACATAGATGACATCCGGCGCAACATCGCCACATTGATCAGCTAGTTCGAATGCTGCGTTAACGAAACCGAGTGTACCGAGTGGCGATGATCCGCCCCACGGAATTCTGTAGAGCCGCTCGCCACCGGTTGGATGATGTTCGGCCAATTGATCTGCAATATCAGTTGATCCAACATAGTCGTCGGCCAGCATAAGGCTCGTGCCGAGCAGCGCGTGATAACGTAGTGTCTGTGCAACATAGGGTGTAACCGGCTGCTCGGTCATAACTACATGGCATTTCAAGTTGAGACGGGTTGCATAAATCGCGGTTGCGAGCGCGTGATTTGAACCCACGGCACCAAATGTTACAACGCTGTCGCAACCACGCCGCATGGCGTCGCCAAACAGGAATTCAAGCTTGCGTACCTTATTACCGCCGTAGACTGGGCCGGTCTGGCCGTCATTTTTAATCTGTAGCGCATCGAGATCGAGTTCAACTGCCAGCGTTGCAGCAGGTACCAGGGGGGTCGGCAGTGAAGCCAGTGTGGCGCGAGGTAGCGAGTCACGCAATGCCGCAACTGCGGCGCCGAGGGTTGCGGCCATCATTCCGCTGGCAGGTCAGGTTGCTGCTGACATCCAGTGCCGGATTCAACCGCAGGAAAAAAACTGCCGCCGTTCTGAAAACGGATGCCGCCACCAGCGAAGTCCTGTTCCGTCAGTTCCCAGATTCGCTCATAAGCCTGGTGATTTTCGTCCAGACGCAACCCGAAGGGTCGGAGTTGAATCGCCGACACGATTTCACCGCTGACGAACTGTCCATTGCCGTCAACTGTCGCAATGAGGATGGGCGCAAGTCCTTTATCAGCATTGATGCTGATGCCATAGTAAGTAGCGAAATTACCCAGGCTGTATGCGATCAGTCGGCCGTTATAGGTTTCCAGGGCGCGCGGTACGTGCGGCCCGTGACCAATTACAAGGTCGGCTCCTGCATCGATCATTGCGTGTGAAAATTCGACGACATTGCCGCGATTTTCGCCGAAATAGGTTTCACTGGCGAACGGCACATATGCGGCATCCGTTCCCTCGGCACCACCGTGAAAAGACACGATGATGAGATCAACCCTTTCCTTGAGCTTTGCAATCTCATTACGCGCCACATCCAGATCGAGCATAGGGTATGAATTGGTGAAGGGGGCAAACGCAATCAGCGCAGTCTTTATTTTGCCGTCAGGCCAAATTGCTATATCGCCGATGCGTCCCGAATGGCGAATGCCGACGGCATCCAGCGATGCCATGCTCGCCGTGCGGCCTGCTTCACCGAAGTCACGCGCATGGTTATTGGCCAGGCTCATGACCGTAAAGCCAGCATTGGCCAGATGCCTGGCATAGCGCGCCGGGGTGCGGAACAGGTAGCAAGCGGATGGATCCTTGCAGGTCTTGACCGGTTCGCCGCCATCCATCAAGACACCTTCAAGATTGCCGAAGGCGATATTGGCGCTTGAGAACAAAGGTGCGACTTCGGCAAGCAAGGACTGGCCATCGTCATCGGGCAAGCGATTTTCCGGAAAGTCTGTACCGAGCATGATGTCACCCGCCGCGGCAACTGTAATGCGAGCGCAGGAAAGTTCGGCGGCACGTTGCGCGGCGAGTTGTTCCGGGGTTGGTTCCGGCTGGCGAACGGGTTTGCCTGCGGCCCCTGATGTGTCCTGTTGGTCTGTTGATGAATCGACAACTGGCTCTATCGTTTCGAGGGTGCGCGAACAACCCGCGACAAGGAGCGCTACTGCGCAGACTACTAACCAATAGCGAGTACCCTTAACCACCAACACGAATCACCATGATGTCAACCGCTGCGCTGCGTAACTGGCCACGCAAATCATTCAGTTGGTCCAGACTGTCAACCGGGCCAATCCTGACTCTATGATATGCCTTATCATCAATACTGACATTTTGAATCCGGGATGAGATACCGAGCATTGCCAGCCGCGCTTTCATGCGGTCGGCATCGGCATAGCTCGAGAATGAACCAGCCTGCAGGACATAGATGCCTGGTATATCGAGCGGCGCAAGCTGTGAATCGTTGTGAACGGCCGTGTCTTCTTCCGGAATGATGACTTCAAAGTTTGGCAGCATGTCGTAAAACTTGAAGCGTGGTTCGGTCTTTTCCGCAATATTTTGTTCAGGTTTGGTAGTGGCCGCAGTGGTGACGGGTTCCGACCTGGTGGTAGTTGCTCGGACTGGTTGCGCTTCCCGGTCCTTGACATAGATTGCCGCGGCGACCGACAGGCCAATAGTCAGGCCAAAAATTCCCCAGACCCAGCCCGGCATTGGCGTTGACTCGGCTGCCCGTCGGGTTTTTTTCTTGCTCCTGGTCTTACGTTTCGTCATGGACATCACATCGACTGTGGTGCGGATACACCGATCAGATCCAGTCCGTTACGGATGATCTGCCGGACCGCATTGATCAGCAACAGGCGTGCATCACGCAACCCGGCATCGTCCACGATGAAACGATGCGCGTTGTAATACGTGTGTAATTCACTAGCCAGTTCGCGCAGGTAATGTACAAGATGTTGTGGTGCGCGTTGCCGGGCTGCCAGCTCGATAATTTCGGGGTAACGCGCAAGCCTTTGCAACAAAGCCTGTTCATGGTCTTCAGTCAACAAGTGTAAATGTTGCTGGCCATTGTCCTGGTTCCATTCCAGGTTGCGGGCCGCCAGTTCGCGCATGACACTCCAGACACGTGCATGTGCGTACTGGATGTAATAGACCGGGTTGTCGTTCGACTGGGACTTGGCCAGCTCAAGATCGAAGTCCAGATGTTGTTCGTTCGAACGGGTCACATAAAAGAAACGTGCCGCATCATTGCCGACTTCATCACGCAGTTCACGCAGCGGGATAAATTCACCCGAGCGGGTCGACATCTTCTGCTTTTCTTCGCCACGGAACAATGCAACAAACTGCACGAGCTCGACCTCGAGGATGTCCGCTGCTTCACCCATCGCTTCAATACCGGCACGAACGCGCGGGATATAACCGTGGTGATCTGCGCCCCAGATGTCGAGTAGTGTGTCGAAGCCACGTTCACGCTTATGCAGGTGATACGCAATGTCCGAGGCAAAGTATGTGGTACGGCCGTTGTCGCGGGTGACTACACGATCCTTCTCGTCTCCGTAATCCGTGGCGCGGAACCAGATTGCGCCATCCTGTTCATAGGTCTTGCCGCTGGCTGCAACCTTGTCCAGCGCATGCTGCACGGCTCCGCTCTCCATCAGGCTTCGTTCAAAAAACCATTGGTCGGGGTTAACGCCGAATTCAGCCATGTCTTCCCTGATGTCGGTCAGAATCGCATCGAGAGCATGATTGAGTATTGCGGTGAAGCGGTCCTCACCCAGAGCATTGCGGGCAAGATTAATAAAGGCGTCGAGGTAGATATCGGCATCACCATCCGGTGCATCCTTCGGCAGCGTATCGATACCCTGCAAATGGCCGGCCGAAATCGAATCTGCAAACTGATGAGCGGCATCAACCGCGATGTCGCGGATGTATTGTCCGTGATAGCCGTTATGCGGAAATGGAACCTCGATGTTTGCCGCTTCGAGCAGTCGCACCCAGAGGCTGAGGGTGAGGATGTCCATTTGACGCCCGGCATCGTTAACGTAGTACTCCTCATGAACCTCGTCGCCGGTCGCTCTGAGCAGATTGGCGACGGTTGCGCCATATGCTGCATGCCGCCCATGACCGACATGCAGCGGGCCGGTCGGGTTGGCCGATACGTATTCCAACAGGATTTTTTTCCCGCTGCCCTGGTTGCCGCGTCCATAGGTGTCACCCTGCTCGAGGATTGTGACGAGTTCGGCATGAAAAGCTGCGGCGCTCAACCGGAAGTTAATAAATCCGGGTCCGGCAATTTCGGTTGACTCGATCAGGCTGGAGGCCGGGATCAGGTCGATAATTAATTGTGCTATATCGCGTGGTTTTTGTTTCAGCGGCTTGGCCAGGCGCATGGCGATATTGCACGCATAATCGCCGTGCTGTCGATCGCGGGTGCGTTCGATTTCTGGTGCCAGCGCCCTGTTATCACCTGCTTCGGCAATGCCGGGTAGCTGGGAGATTGCTGTTGTTACGAGTTGTTCGATCTGTGTCTTCATCTGTTTGCCGTATTACGGCTGGTTGGAAGCCGGGGATTCTATCTCGAATGGAGGGGGGAAATGGTGTCAGACACCAATTTCATTAATTTCATTTGGCTGTTGGGGTTTCCCTGTACGGTATTTTGTGTCCGTATACCCTTCCAAAACGCCGCAGGAGCGGCTTTAAGGTTTTGGAAGG
>NZCC01000004.1 GCA_002688175.1 Chromatiales bacterium | reverse complement strand
GAGCTAATGTGTCTCTTAAATCAGGTGGCTGAAAGTCCACAATGTTTTGACGACGTACAATGAGCAAACCCGCCATTCGTTATGCATTCGATAACAAACCCGATACCGGGGCCACTCAATGCGTCGCTGATGGAATCTACTGGCTACGCATGCCACTTCCATTCTCAATTGACCACATTAATCTTTGGTTACTTGAGGACGGTGACGGCTGGGTCGTGGTTGATACTGGTCTTGGAGGTAAGGTCACTAAGGCCGCATGGGAGCAGATCTTTAGCGGTGTCATGGACGGAAGACCCATCCATCACGTCATCGTAACGCATATGCATCCTGATCATGCCGGGTGCGCTGGCTGGCTGGTGAGACGTTTCGCGGTTGATTTATGGATGACGCATGCTGAATACCTGTTTTGTCGCATCCTCGCCAGTGATACGGGTCGGGAAGCTCCCAGGGAGGGCTTCAATTTTTATAAAGGGGCCGGCTTTGATGAGGCAGCGCTAGAGCGGTATGTAAAATATTTTGGTTTTTTCGGCAAAATGATTGAACCTTTGCCCGAGAGTTTCAGACGCGTGACGGCGGATATGCGTTGGTCGATTGGTGACCATGAGTGGCGGGCGATCATTGGTCGCGGGCACTCGGTGGAGCATGCCTGCCTGTATAGTGACCGGCTCAACGTGCTGATCTCGGGCGATCAGTTGTTACCGTCCATATCTCCCAATGTCAGCGTGTGGCCCACTGAACCGGAAGCAAACCCGCTCAGGAACTGGCTTGAATCCCTGGCAGCCATGAAGACCGAGGTACCTGGCGATGTCCTGGTTTTACCCGCACACGGCAAGCCATTCTATGGCGCGCATGAAAGGCTGGATCAGATAATTGGTGAACATACGCATCGGCTTAACGCGCTGAGGGGCGCTCTGCATAAACCGCATCGGGCGGTTGATACTTTCGCCCACCTTTACAAAGCAAAAATCACGCAAGATAACCTGATTATGGCTACAGGGGAGGCCATCGCCCATCTCCACTACTTGCTTAAAGAAGGTAGTATCGGTGCCGAGCCTGATACAGATGGTGTTATTTGGTACAAAAATAACTGATAAAAAGCATTAATAGTTCTTTTAAATCAATGTGTTAAATTGATCTGAGCAGCACCTCTAGATTGAGCGAGGGCATCCCCTGATGCAATGCTCAGGATCCCAGCTATAACCTGCAAAACTTGGTCGATGATAATTACTACGGCCACCAGGGAACTTTGCATTCATACTATTTCTGAATTGCCTATTTATAAGAGAAAAAGAAATAGTGAAACCGGTACTTTTCGGATCGGTTATTTCCTGCCTCTCGGGGATTGACATTTCAGCGCAGAGAATTAAACTTGTTTGCCGCTAACAAGTATGTATTCTCTCATGGCAGCAACTGCAGCATCCAAAGTGTCCTCAGGCCAGCGCCGAACCCAGGCAGAGCGTTCCGCATTGGCCGAGTTGCGCATGACAGAGGCGGCCATCGAGCTTCTGAATGAGCGCGGTATTGGCGGCGCAACACTGAAGGCGATCGGTGAGAAGGCCGGTTATAGCCGCGGGCTTGCAACCCATCACTTTGGCTCCAAGTCGGGGCTGTTTCGCCTGGTCTTGAAGCGTGTTTCAGCCATCTGGGTGGCGCAACTCGACAAGCACGTTGGCTCAAGGACCGGTCTTGAGGCATTGCGTATGGGTCTTACGGCACATTACCGGTTTGTTCGTGGATTTCCGCGGCACGTTTTTGCGATGCAGGTTCTCAATCTCAGTTCACTGGATCCCGGTTCGGAATTTAAACCCAACGTCGCGGAGTTTTTACAGGGGCAGCGCAAAGTGGCAGTCCGTTGGGTTGAAGAGGGTCAGGCGGAAGGAACAATACGAGCGAATATCGATCCGGTGCGGTTTGCCGAGCAATATCTCGGCAGCATTATCGGCATACTGAATCAATGGCAGATGAGTTCCGGATTGAGCCTGAAAAAAATGTATCAGGAGTACGAGTCGTATCTGTGTGTATTGGTGAAACCCTGACTCACCAATAAGCATGAATGAAAACGGAGAACCAGGATAAATACAGAGGTAAATAAACATGACCGATGCATTGATATTTGACCATCTGCGCACACCGCGGGGTCGCGGCAAGGCGAATGGCTCGCTGCATGAAATCACGCCGATCAACCTGGCCAGCCAGGTATTAGCGGGATTAAGGGACCGCAACGATCTGGATACTGCCTATGTCGATGATGTCGTGCTCGGTTGCGTTGCACCGGTCGGCGAGCAGGGCGCAGATATTGCCCGGATCGCCGTTCTGAATGCCGATTACGCTCAATCCGTGCCCGGTAAACAGATCAACCGTTTTTGTGCTTCTGGCCTTGAAGCTGTTAATTCGGCGGTAGCCCAGATCATGTCCGGGCAGTCGGATCTGACAATTGGTGGCGGTGTTGAATCGATGTCACGTGTACCGATGATGTCTGATGGCGGGGCCTGGGCGATTGATCCGGAGGTTGCCTATAAAACCTATTTTGTTCCCCAGGGCGTGAGTGCGGATCTGATCGCCACCAAGTATGGTTTTTCCCGCGAAGACCTGGACACTTATTCCGTGGAAAGCCAGCGGCGGGCCGCGCATGCCTGGGAACAGGGCTATTTCACGCAGTCCATATTACCCGTGAAGGACGCCATCGGTATGACGGTGCTCGATCATGATGAGCACATGCGGCCTGATACGACACTTGAAAGCCTCAGTGCACTCATACCTTCTTTTGTTGCGCATGGGCAGGAGGCCGGCTTCGATGCCGTTATTCTGCAGAAGTACCCGGAAGTTGAATATGTTGAGCATGTGCATACAGCCGCAAATTCAAGCGGTGTTGTCGATGGAGCCGCTGCCGTACTGGTTGGCAATACAACGGTGGGCGAGAAGCTGAACCTCAGGCCAAGGGCGCGTATCAGGGCCTTTGCTTCAACCGGCACTGAACCCAGCATCATGTTGACCGGCCCGGGGCCGGCGACCGAGAAGGCGCTGAAGCGCGCGGGGATGAGTACAGCTGACATCGATCTTTTTGAGCTTAATGAAGCTTTTGCAGCCGTCGTGTTGCGCTACATGCAGCAGCTCGATATTCCACATGACAAACTTAATGTGAATGGAGGCGCGATAGCCATGGGTCACCCACTGGGTGCAACCGGTGCGATGATTCTTGGCACGGTACTGGATGAACTGGAACGCCGCGATCTTGGTACAGCCCTGATCACGTTGTGTATCGGTGCCGGTATGGGTACGGCAACCATTATTGAACGCATATAAATTTGCAACGAGCGGAAAAAACAATGAGCACGACAATTCAATACACAGTTGATGCCGATGGCATTGCAATCCTGACTCTGGATGTTCCCGGGCGCTCGATGAACGTACTGACACCCGAACTGGTTGCAGACCTTAAGAGTTATATAGAAAAACTTGCCGGTGATCAGGCCGTGAAGGGTGCTGTGATTACCTCGGCTAAATCTGCGTTTATGGCCGGCGCCGATCTGAAAGACCTGGTTACAGCCTATGACCGGGGGTTAACGGTTGAAGAGAGTTATCAGTTTGGACAAACTTTGTCACAGGTTTTTCGCCAACTCGAAACTTGCGGTAAACCGATCGCTGCAGCGATCAACGGCATTGCACTGGGCGGTGGGCTGGAACTTTGCCTGGCCTGCCACTATCGCGTACTCGCAGACGACCGGAAAGCAAAAATTGGTTTGCCCGAAGTCACGATTGGCTTGTTACCGGGGGGAGGCGGTACGCAACGGCTGCCACGGTTGATTGGTATTCGTGAAGCTCTGCCGTTGATGCTCGAAGGCCGCCAGCTCACACCTGACAAGGCTTTGAAGCTGGGTGTTGTGCATGAACTGGCGCCGCTCGAGCAGCTGGTCGAGCGTGCCCGATGCTGGCTGCTCGAAGAGGGCGACCCTGAAGCGCCATGGGATAAGAAGGGATTTCGTGTGCCGGGTGGCGCCGGGGCCATGCACCCGAAATCCATCGAGACTTTTATGATCGGAACCTCATTACTGGCCGGTAACGCGTTCCATAACTATCCGGCTCCCAAGGCGATCATGTCCGCCGTCTATGAGGGTACGATCACGCCCTTTGATACCGGTTTGCAAATCGAAGGAAAGTATTTTGCTCAGCTGATGTCAGGTGTGGTGGCGCGCAACATGATGCGTACACTGTTCGTTAACAAGGGAGAGGCAGATAAATTGGCCCGGCGGCCTGATGGGGTTGAAAAATCTGCCGTAAGAAAACTGGGTATTCTCGGTGCCGGGATGATGGGCGCGGGGGTTGCCTATGTTTCGGCACGGGCGGGCATCGAAGTGGTTCTGCTGGATACGGATATTGAAAGTGCCGAGAAGGGCAAGGCTTATTCGCAGGCCTTGCTGGAGAAGGCCATCAGTCGTGGCAAATCGACACAGGACAAGGCTGATGCCTTGCTGCGAATGATCAGGCCGACGACTGACTACGCAGATCTGGAAGGTTGCGACCTGGTGATCGAGGCAGTCTTTGAAAGCCGGGAAATCAAGGCCGAGGTAACCGCAAAAACTGAAGCCGTGATACCTGCTACCGCAATTTTTGCCAGTAATACATCGACATTACCGATCACAGGCTTAGCCGAAGCATCTGAGCGACCGGAGAAATTTATCGGGATACATTTTTTCTCCCCGGTGGACAAGATGCCGCTGGTAGAAATCATCGTCGGTGAGAAAACTTCAGATGAGGCAATCGCAAGAAGTCTCGATTATGTACAGCAACTGCGCAAGACACCGATTGTCGTTAATGACAGCCGGGGATTTTATACTTCCCGCTGTTTCATGACCTTCTGTAACGAAGGAATGACCATGGTGGCCGAGGGCATCAGCCCGGCACTGATAGAAAATGTGGCTAAGATGACCAGCATGCCGGTCGGTCCACTGGCGGTGATTGATGAAGTCACCATTGAGCTCGCCTACAAGATCAGCAAGCAGGCCGAGGTGGATCTCGGCGAAGCATTTCAACCGATTTCCGGTTTGGATATCGTCAAAAAAATGGTCGATGAGCTCGATCGCAAGGGGAAAAGATACGGCAAGGGATTCTATGAATATCCGGAGGGCGGGCCAAAGCGTCTGTGGCCGGGACTTGCTGAACATTACCCACTTGTTGCAGAACAGCCGTCGATCGATGAAGTAAAAAATCGTTTACTGATTATCCAGGCTCTGGAAACCGCACGTTGTTATGAGGAAGGTGTACTGACCCATCCGGCTGAAGCCGATCTCGGTTCCATATTTGGCTGGGGCTTCCCACCCTGGACCGGCGGCACACTGTCCTTTATAGACACCATGGGTATTGGGCAATTTATTTCTGAATGTGACCGTATGGCTGAAGTCTATGGTCCTCGATTTGAGGTTTCAGACTGGCTCAGAGCGAGAGCTGAAAAGGGTGAGACATTCCACCCAATTGACTGACTGAGCCTTAATAGCAGCAGGAGCACACAGTGTGAAAAGAATCATATTCGATATGGAACATGACATGTTCCGTGACTCCGTTCGCAAGTTCATGCAAAAAGAGGTTGCCCCGCATGTCGATGACTGGCGCGAGGCAGGCATCGTAGACCGCGATGCTTTTCGCAAGGCCGGTGAACAGGGCTTGCTGATGATGTGGGCCGATGAGAAATACGGCGGTCTGGGGATAGAAGATTTTCGCTACGAGCAAATTCTTATCGAAGAAAATGTTCGCCATGGCGATGCATCATTTTTTCTGTCCTTGCACAGTCGACTGGTAGGACCTTATATCGGCAAACTGGGTACCGAGGAGCAAAAGCAATACTTTCTGCCCGGCTGTGCCAGCGGTGAGCGGATCCTGGGGATTGCCATGACGGAGTCCGGCGCCGGCAGTGACCTTGCCGGGATGAAAACCCATGCCAGGCTAGAAGGTGACCACTGGGTTCTGACCGGTTCCAAGACATTTATTTCCAACGGGATCAACGGTGATCTGTTTGTGGTTGCTGCCCGGACCGTGCCTGATAAGCGTCACGGGCTCGGATTATTCCTGATTGAGGGTGATATGGTGGGCTTTGAACGCGGCCGAAATCTTAAAAAGATGGGGCTCAAGGCTCAGGACACTGCCGAACTCTTTTTCGATAAGGTAAAAGTACCGGCAGTTAATGTACTCGGTGATCCGCATAAGGGTTTTTATAACCTGATGCATTTCCTTGTCGAGGAGCGCTTGATTAATGCGGTCGGATCAATTTCACATGCCCAGGTAGCCTTTGATCTCACTATGGACTACATCGGGGAGCGAAAAGCATTTGGCCAATCGATTGCCGCATTTCAAAATACACGTTTCAAAATGGCCGAGATGCGAGCGCAACTGGATGTAGCGCAGACTTTTCTTGATCAATGTGTTGTGCAACACAACAAAGGAGCGCTGACTGCAGAGACTGCCGCTGAGGCCAAGCTTATTACGAGTGAACTGGAAGGTCAGGTGATGGATGAATGCGTCCAGCTCCACGGTGGTTCGGGTTACATGGATGAGTATCGCATTTCCAGGATGTATACCGATGCAAGGGTGTCAAGAATATATGCCGGAACATCGGAAATCATGAAAGAGATTATCGCACGCGGTATCGGTCTCGATTCGCGGTAAAGCCACAGGGAACAAGACCAAACGTAATGACCTGAAGGAAGCAGCCGATGGGGCCTCTGGCGGGATTAAAGATTATCGAAGTCGTCGGTCTTGGCGCCGCGCCTTACTGCGGGAGGATGCTGGCCGATATGGGTGCGGAAGTCATTCGAGTGGATCGGGTTGTTACGCCGCAAGAGTCAGCAAGGCCCGGAGTTCAGAGGGCCGGGGTTCAAAAGGCCAGAGACCCCCTGATCCGGGGGCGCCGCTCAATCGCATTGAATCTGAAATCAAAGGCCGGTATTGGAGCGCTGTTGCGACTGGTCGATCAGGCCGATGCTTTGTTTGAAGGGTTTCGTCCCGGTGTGGCGGAGCGTCTGGGTTTTGGACCAGAGCAGTGCCTGGAACGTAATCCGCAACTGGTTTTCGGGCGGCTGACCGGCTGGGGTCAGGAAGGCCCGCTGGCACAGGCTGCAGGTCATGACATTAATTACATTGCGCTATCCGGCGCATTGCATTCAATTGGTCGCCGCGGACAGAAACCGGTTGCACCTTTGAACCTGCTGGGTGATTTTGGCGGCGGTGGATTGTTACTGGCATTTGGAATGGTCTGTGCATTATTCGAAGCTGGCCGCTCCGGAAAAGGACAGGTGGTGGATGCAGCCATGCTGGATGGCGCTACGTCAGTGATGTCCATGTTCTTTGGCTTTGCCGCTAACGGTTGGTTCGATGATGCCCCGGGCAGTCATTTGCTGGGTACAGCGGCTCCTTTTTATGACACGTATGAAACTGCGGACGGGCAATACATATCGATTGGTTCACTGGAACCGAAATTCTTTTTGCAACTACTCGAATTGACAGGGTTAGATCCTGCGCAATTTTCCGGTGCAGGGTTTACAGGTGCTGGAGAACCAGTAGATACATCGGCCTGGCCAGAACTACGCCGGTCTCTGGAATCGGCTTTTCGCCAAAAAACCCGTGACCAATGGTGCAGCATCATGGAGGGCACAGATGTCTGTTTTGCACCGGTGCTGGGACTTTCAGAAGTGTATCTGCATCCGCACAACACAGCGCGCAAAACGACACTCGAGATCGACGGAATACGCCAGCCCGGCGCCAGCGCCGCGATTCAGCCGCAGCAAGCCCTGCACACCGGAAACCGGCAGCCTGCCAGGTGCAGACAGTGATGCGATCCTTACCGAGTGGGGATTCAGTGCAGCGGAAATATCAGCATTGCATGCGAACGGTGGAGTTACCCAGGGCTGTTAGTTGACACTTAAGCTTGCCATTAGTGTCAGGTAGATAATGTCCGGGTGACTGAATTTGTGATTAGTCCATCGGATAGATGAAGCATAGAAAATTTACATAATGCTGTGCAATTCTTGAATTTAGGCATGATCTATTTGGCGCAAAGCTTTCATATGTGGTCTTTGACTATTGAGAAGCCCGCTATAGCGGGTTTCTTTAACGGGGTATGCATGAGGGACTTGCGGGTCTTACACAAGCTTTCGGTATTGCCGTATTCGCCTGGATGGGTGCAACCGGAACCGGGCTCTTTTTGCTCGGCGGAGGTCCGGAAAGCGAGTTGTTCGAGGTTGTAGAGGAAATTCATGAGATAGGGGAAGCCCTTATTCCCCTTTACCTGGTCCTTCACGTAGGATCAGTTATGTTGCACGCAATTACTGGTAACCCCTTGTGGCGGAAAATGTGGACGTTCTGAGGGCAAGGATGTAACCCACAGGCTGACGATTTGACGTGAAACTGAAGCAATACTATCCGGCGATTATTCTGGCGTCGGCCACGCTATTTTTTGCCTATGACATCGTGGCTGATTTTCTGGAAGATGGTGAGAGCATGCTTCATGTTGTCATCGAGTCACTGGTCTTTATTGCTATCTTAATAGTGCTATTGGTTGAGCTAAGGCGGGTGAGTCACCTGCAGGTAGAGGTCAGACTGGAGCGCGATAAAACTGCCAGGCTGTCAGGAGAACTGCTGTCTGTCATGCGCGGTCAGTTTTCTGACTGGGGGCTCTCGCCATCGGAATACGAGGTTGCACTGTTGCTCATCAAAGGTCTGTCGATGAAGGAGATTTCTTTGGCCCGGGGGGTGAAGGAGAAAACTGTCCGTCAACAAGCCACAGGTATTTACGCGAAGTCAGGTTACGCGGGCCGTCATGAATTGGTGGCACACTTTATAGAAGACTTAATGAGCTATGACGTTGGGGCTGGACCATGACAATAATCGCCTCACCTGAGAAATGGAAGAATCGTTGCCAAGTAATGATTTCTATAGCCTTGGCAGGTGGCCTGTAGATCCTGCCTGTATACCACTTCATGAAGAGGGCTGTTCGAATGAAAACTGTATGTGATCTCATGTCAAAGACTGTCCAGACAATCCACCGTGACACCATTGTCAGTGAATTAGAGGGCATCTTTGTAACACACGAAATTAGTGGCGCTCCTATCGTCGATGATTCCGATCACATGGTCGGTTTTGTATCCAAGACCGATATCGTGCGTTTTGATGCCACAGGTGACGATCCTTTCTATGCAAGAGCACATGAAATTGCCAGCCCGAAGGTAATTAAAATAGGGTCTTCGGCCTCTATTGAAGAAGCGGCACAGATGATGTTAAACGAGCATGTTCATCACCTTGTCGTGATGGATGGAGAAACCATAGCGGGAGTGCTGTCGACACTCGACTATGTCAAGCTTGTGGCAGGCAATGTAAGCGAAGGTTAATTTGCCAAACACGGTTGTTGTAACCCTCGCTCCGACAATTCAGACAGCAATAGTCGACATATCCGAGTATCTGCCGGGCTATGGGTTGGGTCTATTGAGAATCGTCAGGATGCCCGGGTAACCCTGATTGATACTTTGTCCGGCTTGCCGTCAGCAAGAGGGGAGGCCCTTAGAACGGACCTCCCCATTACTATCGCCGCGGGTAAACAGACACGAGACTAGTCGGTATTCGGATTCGTTTGTGCCAGCCTGCGGTCATTCGCGTGTAACAGTGCCGCGACCCGGGCTTCGATGCGATCGAGATTACGGCTGGCGATACGATTGGCGCCGCGTGCTTCTATAGCCGCCTGAAAATCAAGAATTGCATTCTTATAGTCTCCCTTTCTCACATGCAGTGCCCCACGATTATTCAGTGCAAGACCTTTTGACCAGCCGCTGGCGACGGCTTCGTCACAATAGCGCGTTGCTGCATCTATATCCTCTAGCATGGTATATCCGGCGCACAGATCAATGACGATTGGGGTCCTGATTGAAGCGGCCTGTCGGCTGTCGCTGTCGCTGTCGCCTAGTTGGGTCAGAAGACGTTGGACACCTTTTGCATAGTTACCGGCCTCAATGTCGCGGGTACCGTAAATATCGGCATCGTGCATCATGACTTCAAAGGGGTCACTGGCCTGGGCTGAAAAACAGAATAAAGACGTAATCGTGGTGAAGCAGATGATACGAATTACGTGCTGACAGTTACGTGAAAGTCCATTCATTGTCGCTCTCCTTTTTTTTATCCTGCGGGTGGGCGGATCAATGATTAGTCGGCATTTGACCCGTTTCCCGTGTTGTATTCGCCGGATGTGTATCTCGCGGCTTACAGGCAATACTGAAGATCCGTTACGACAAATGGATGATGATTCTGTTATTTCTTTCTGCTTTTTTTATCCGGATTTATCGGTTTTCCTCGGTTTTGCCCTTTTTTGCTGAAAAAAATGTTGATTTAGGGGTGAATTTGCCTATTTCAGGGTGATTTGGGCTAAATATTCTTTGAGCGGACCACGCGGATTGGGTGATTTACGGTAACCGCGTGGGTTCGGTACACGATGGGTTGGCTGAACAGGGCAGGCTGGAATGCAGCAGAAATCGGCCGCAAGGTATAGAATCAGTCTAAAACCAATCACTAATAAACCAAAATTCATGACTGAAGCCCATTTGCAAATATTTACATGGCCTTTGCTGTTCCTGACGAGACAACACCAGCTGATGTTTATCAGTTGCACTCTATTGTTCGCTATTGGTGGTTGCACGACATTAGGCCCTGATTTTGAAACCCCGGAAGTTCCCGCGGAAACAAACTGGCAGACAGACGATACCTCGCTGTCTGCGGGTCCCGGCGAGAAAGCCGAATGGTGGAAGCAGTTCAACGATCCGGTACTGGACAGCCTGATCCAGCTGGCGTATCAACAGAACCTCCCGCTCCAGGTCGCCGGCCTGAGAATCGTGGAAGAACGCGCGCGGCTGGGTATCGCTGTCGGCAGCCGTTACCCCCAGCAACAACAGTTAAGCGGATCAGCTGCTGCGGTAGGACTGAGCAAGAATAGCCCGAATTTCTTTCCGTTTGCTGACGATAGCTTTAATGACTATCAGGTTGGTTTCGATGCCGCCTGGGAAATTGATTTCTGGGGACGCTTTAGTCGGGGTATAGAAGCGGCTGAAGCCGGTCTCTCGGCGACAGTTGCCAATTACGATAATGCACTGGTCAGTCTCACTGCCGAAGTGGCGCGCGTTTATGTCACCATTCGAACGCTTGAGGAACGCCTGGCCCTGGCGCGTGCCAATGTCGCTTTACAGCAGGAAAGTCTGCGTATTGCACGGGTGCGGTATGACAACGGTGCAACCACCGAACTGGATGTTCAGCAGGCAACCTCCAATCTGGCCGGCACCCAGGCATTGATTCCGGTGCTGTTGAAATCCTTACGTCAGGCTAATCACGGCCTTAGCATCCTGCTGGGTATGCCGCCCGCAGACCTGTCAGGAATTTTGAACGGGGTGGGTGCAATACCGGTGGCACCATCCGAAGTGACGGTGGGTATACCCGCTGATCTGCTTAGGCGCCGCCCCGATGTCCGGCAGGCCGAGCGGGTTGCGGCCAGCCAGAGTGCCCTGATTGGCGTTGCGAGGGCCGATCTGTTTCCCAGTTTCTCGTTGACCGGCTTTATCGGGTTTCAGGCCAGTAACACCGGCAATAGTAGTGCCGGTGATATGCTTGACCGCGACAGCCTTATTTATTCAGCGGGTCCTTCATTCCGCTGGAATATCCTGAATTATGGTCGTTTGAAGAATAATGTCCGCATTCAGGATGCACGACTGCAACAGGATCTGGTGAATTATAGAAATACCGTCCTGATTGCTTACCAGGAAGTCGAGGATGCCATGGTGGCGTTTGCACAATCACAAAATCAGAGTGACTTTCTTGCTGTCAGCGCACAGGCTGCCGGACGAGCTGTTGAGATCGCCAACATTCAGTATCGGGAAGGGTCTGCTGATTTTCAGCGGGTCATTGATTCGGAGCGCTTTTTGGTGGCACAACAGGATCAGTGGACCAGTAGCAAGGGTGATATCGCCCTGAACCTGATTGCCATGTACAAGGCTTTGGGTGGTGGCTGGGAGATTCGTGACGGCAAGGACTTTATTTCAGATGCAAATCGCGACGCAATGGAACAACGCACAAATTGGGGCGATCTTCTGCAGCCGGCAGATGAAACCAGGTAGGTGGTTATGAACTTAACAGTCACTGATTTTTCTAATACCAGGTTCCTCATTGTTACGCTCCTGGCCTTGTTGATATCAGCTTGTGGTGGAGAACCCGAGCCAGAAGCGCCACCGCCGGCACGTCCGGTCAAAATGATGACACTGGGTAGTGGTGGTAGTGGCGGTATCCTGGAGTATCCGGGCGCGATATCCGCAGCCCGTAGTGTCGAACTGGGTTTCGAAGTATCCGGCAAGATTATCGAGTTACCGATTACAGAAGGTGACAAGGTCGCTAAAGGGACCGTGCTGGCAAGGGTGGATCCGGCTGACTACCAGGCTGCGCGCGATGCCGCCAGATCCAATAGAGCGGCACTGAGTGCGGCCTATGACAGGGCGAAGAAGATTTTTGAACAGGGTGCGGGTTCACAGGCTGAACTGGATCGAACCCTGAGGGATATTCAGGTTGCGGAAGAGGACCTGAAGAAAGCCCAGAAGGCGCTGGACGACACTGCACTCAGGGCCCCGTTCAGTGGTGATATCGCCCGCAAGATTGCCGACAACTTCCAGAACGTTATGGCCAAGGAACCGATTCTGCTGCTTCAGGACACTTCAAGCCTGGAGATGGATGTGACCGTACCGGAACAGGACTTCGTGCTCGCCACACCGGGGCTCAGCTACGATGAGCGTACTGCAAGAACTCACCCGGAGATTGTCGCCAGTTCAATTTCTGACCAGCGTTTTCCGGCCCGTTTCAAATCACTATCAACCTCAGCCGACCCGGTGACCCGAACTTACAAGGCCATCTTCGCATTTGCCAACCCTGCCGACATCAATATCCTGCCGGGTATGACGGCAAAAGTAATTATTCATATGACAGAGGAAAAGCTGGCTGAAGTTGGCGTTGCTGGTTTTGAGGTACCCGTAGCCGCAGTGGCCGCCGATGATCAGGGCAAGGCTTATGTCTGGCGCATTAATGCAGACACCATGCAGGTGTCACGTGTGCCGGTAGAGCTGGGTTTAATGGGCGGAGAAGAAATCAGAATTCTGAACGGGCTTGCATCGGGTGATCGTATTGCCATATCCGGTGTGCACTTTCTGAGTGAGGGGATGGTGGTTCGTCCGCTCACCGAGTGATGAGGGTGACTGTCACATGAATATTGCCCAGTTCTTCTTGGAACGCCGGGTGGTGACGCTGGTTCTGACGTTTGTCATGCTGGGTGCGGGTTTGGTGAGTTACCAGGGCCTCAGTCGCCTGGAAGACCCGGAGTTCACCATCAAGGATGCCCTGGTCATGACCGCCTATCCTGGGGCGTCCGCGTCTGAAGTCGAGGCTGAAGTTTCCGATCGGCTGGAAAAAGCCGTTCAGGAGATGGGGCAACTCAAGCGAGTGGTATCCAAGTCCGACCGTGGCCTCTCCACCCTCACCGTGACGATCAAGGACAAGTACGATAAGAATTTGTTGCCGCAGGTCTGGGATGAACTACGGCGTAAGATCGGTGATGCACAGAGTGATTTACCGCCGGGAGCCGGCCCTTCACTGGTGGTGGATGATTTTGGCGATGTCTATGGCATCTTTATCGCAATCACCGGCGACGGGTACAGCTACGCCGAAATCAAAGACGTAGTCGACATGCTGCGCCGGGAATTATTGCTGGTTAAGGATGTTGGCAAAATCACTACCTACGGTGAGCGCACTGAGGCAATCTATGTCGAATTAAATCGTGACCGCATGTCACAACTCGGTATCTCGCCCGATATCATTGTCAATGAACTGCGCCAGAAAAATCTTGTCACCAACTCCGGTCGGGTTGTGGTTGATAAGGAATTCATTACCCTGAATCCGACCGGCGAGATAAAAAATGTCGAGCAATTCGGGACCATTCTGCTGACTGGAAGCGGCGCGGAACAGATTTATCTTCGTGATGTGGCCCGGGTGTGGCGTGGCTATGTCGAACCGCAGACCAGCTTGATTCGTTACGATGGCAAAGCTGCCATCGGACTGGGGATATCAACGGTGGCCGGCGGCAATGTCGTCAACATGGGCAAGGCGCTCAAGCAGCGCGCTGCAGAATTGGTGGCCCAGGTACCAGTGGGTATTCAGGCCGGCATGGTATCCGTGCAGTCCGATGCAGTAGAAATTGCCATCCAGGGTTTTGTGCTCAGCCTGCTGGAAGCAGTGGCCATTGTCATCGTGGTGCTGCTGTTTTTCATGGGTCTGCGCAGTGGCATGCTCATTGGCTTCGTGCTGTTACTGACTATCGCCGGTACCTTCATTTTCCTCGCGCCGATGCAGGTAGCCTTGGAACGCATTTCGCTCGGCGCACTGATTATCGCATTGGGGATGCTGGTTGATAATGCCATCGTAGTAGTGGACGGTGTGCTCGTCAGACTGCAGAAAGGCGAGGAAGCCAGGCAAGCCGCCATCGAGGTGGTCAAGCAGACCTCCATTCCGTTGCTCGGTGCAACATTCATCGCCATTTTAGCCTTTGCCGCCATCGGTACCTCGGATGACAATACCGGCGAGTTTTGCCGCTCACTGTTTCAGGTCGTCATGGTTTCGCTATTGCTGAGCTGGGTTACCGCTGTGACGGTTACACCATTACTGTGTGTTATGTTTCTCAAGCAACCAGAAGAGGGTGCAGCGGAGATAGACCCATACGGCGGTGCTTTCTATGAGCTTTATAAGGCAGCGCTGCAAGCCTGTATTCGAATGAAAGCAGTTTCAATTGCTGCGGTGGTCTGTTTGTTTGTTGCGTCTCTCTGGGGTTTTCAGTTCGTTGAACAGAGTTTTTTCCCGCCGTCAACAAGACCACAGTTCATGGTTGACCTCTGGTTACCGCAGGGTACCCATATCGACGAGACACGTAAACTTGCCGAATCAGTTAAGGGTTATATAGAAAATCAGTCAGGCGTTACTCATATTACCTCGCTGATTGGTCAGGGCGGCCTGCGATTCCTGTTGACTTACACGCCAGAGAAACTGAACAGTGCTTATGCACAACTACTGGTTGACGTAGATGATCCGCAAAAAATTGATGCTTTATTGGTTAATGTAGAGTCATACCTGCAGCAGACTTATCCGGATTTGCTGGGTTATACCTCCAGATTTCAGTTAGGCCCCGGTAGTACCGGCAAGATTCAGGCACGCCTGAGTGGCCCTGATCCAGATGTGCTGCGTGAAATTGCTACCCGTATTCGGGCCATCCTGCTTGCTACTGGCAACACCAAGGCAAACCGTACTGATTGGCGGCAACGCGTTAAGGTTGTGCGGCCGATCGTCGCGGAGGAGCAGGCTAATCTGAATGGAATTACCCGGCCGGACATTGCCCGGGTGCTGTTGGAGGGTTTCCAGGGAGAACGGGTCGGTGTTTACCGGGAAGGTGATCTTCTGCTGCCGATTATTCTGCGTGCCGATGAGGAGAACCGGTCAACAATTGAAAGTCTTAATAACCTGCAGATCTGGAGTCCTGCGGCCGGAGGCATGATTCCATTGCGCCAGGTGGTGTCTGATTTTAAGACGACCTTTGAAGATGAAATCATCATGCGGCGTAACCGCAAACCCACCATTATTGTTTTTGCCGACCCGATCACCGGCACGGCAAGCAAGCTGTTTGCAAGTGTACGGCCACAGATCGAAGCTATTGAACTACCCGCTGGCTATGAGCTGGAGTGGGGTGGTGAATATGAGGACTCCGGGAATGCTCAGGCGGGACTGGCCGCGAGTATTCCGATGTTTGTACTGGTCATGGTCCTGGTTACGATCATGTTGTTCAACTCGCTGCGTCAGCCATTAATCATCTGGCTGGTAGTACCGCTCGCCCTGATAGGTGTCACCGTGGGCCTGCTTGCCACCGGACAGCCATTCGGTTTCATGTCATTGCTTGGATTTCTCAGCCTGATGGGCATGCTGATCAAGAATGCTATTGTTCTGATTGATGAGATCAATCTGCAGAGCAATGAAGGTAAGGATCTGATATCTGCCATCCTGGATTCCGGTGTCAGCCGGCTCAGACCGGTGGCGATGGCTGCATTAACAACGGCGCTGGGCATGATCCCATTGATTTTCGATGCCTTTTTCGTAGCGATGGCGATCACCATCATCGCAGGCCTGATGTTTGCGACGGTACTGACCATGGTGGTGGTCCCGGTGCTATATGCAACTTTCTACAAGACAGAATCTACCTGATGGCTGGCTGGGCTTGTTTAGGGCCCATTCTGAGCCAGTCATTGATATATATAGCTATCGTTCTTTCAGGCGCATTCCTGCGCAGTTAGACATTGTACCTTTTGCGGGATTCATGAATCTTGCCCCGCTTCATAATTAGTTATAATTTCAGGGCAAGAAATATTTATTCGTAGAGTTTATCAGGATTGGTTTGTGAAGAAGGTAATTGTATTTATTGTTGTCATCGGTGTACTGGCCGGGGCATACAGTTTTTTTGGTAAACAAGGCAAGCCGTCCGGACGCCCACATTTTGGAGGTCCGGTAAAAGTTGTTGCAGAACCGGTCGTGCGCCAGCCGCTGATCAAGACAATAGAGGCATTGGGCACTGCTCTTGCCAACGAGTCAGTCACCCTGACGGCAAGTCTCAACGAAACAGTTCGCCGGGTAAACTTTGAAGATGGTGAATTTGTTGAAGCCGGCACCATACTTGTTGAGCTTAGTAATGAAGAAGAGGAGGCTCAACTCGCCGAAGCGGGGGCTAATCTGGATGAAGCCAAACGACAATTGGCACGCCTGGTGGATCTCGATAAGCGAGGCATCGCAGCGACATCCGAAGTTGATGGAGCGCGATCACTTGCCGAAGCCGCTGAAGCGCGGCTGAATACCGTTATCGCGCGTCTCGATGACCGGCTGATTCGAGCACCTTTCAGTGGCGTACTCGGCTTTCGTCAGGTAAGTCCGGGCAGCCTGTTAATGGCTGGTACTGCGATTACGACACTTGATGATGTTGCGAAAATCAAACTTGATTTCACGGTGCCGGAAACAGTTCTGAACCTGATGAAACCCGGCAGTAATATCCTGGCACGCAGCGTGAGCTGGGGGGACCGCGATTTTGTTGGGGTTGTGCGGGCGGTAGGCTCCCGCGTGGATCCGGTTACTCGTGCGGTGGTGGTCAGAGCACTGATAGCCAACGAAGATCGTGCGCTTCGGCCCGGTATGTTGTTGACAGTTCGCGTTATTACTGAAGAAAAACAGGCTTTCATGGTGCCGGAACGTGTTGTAGTTCAGGTTGGCGGTGAGGCATTTGTTTATGCGGTTGATAGTGAAAATGTAGCTCACAAGCAAACGGTGCAACTCGGTACGCGTCAGGCGGGTGATGTTGAAATTGTATCCGGAGTGAACGAGGGTGATCGGATTGTTACGCAGGGTGTCATCAAGTTGCGTAACGGTTCACAGGTTACATTCACCGATGAGGCAGCCAAGATGGTTAAAAAAGGACGGCCAAGGTAACCCGCATGTGGCTCTCTGACGTATCAGTCAAACGCCCGGTCTTTGCAACGGTTATTGCTTTATTACTGGTTGCTTTCGGTGTGCTTGCGTTCAACGGGCTTGAGGTGCGTGAATATCCTAATATTTCTGCGCCGGTTGTGTCGGTAAATGTAAATTACCTTGGTGCTTCAGCTGCGGTCGTCGAAAGTCGTATTACGCAAATTCTTGAAAGTCAGGTTAGTGGCATCGAGGGGGTCAAGAGCATTGATTCCAAGAGTGTTGATGGGCGATCGACAATTTCTGTTGAATTCAGCCTGGGTCAGGATATTGACAGTGCTGCAAATGATGTACGCGACCGGGTTGGCCGGGTGACCTGGAGGTTGCCAAATGATGTTGAGTTACCAGTCATCGCTAAACAGGATGCCGATGCATCGCCGATTCTTTATCTGAATCTGACCGGCTCGAATCTGGATCTTATGGAACTCACGGACTTTGCTGAGCGCTACATCCGTGATCGCCTGGCGATTGTTCCGGGCGTTTCACAGATCCAGATGAATGGACTTGGCCGGCAGTCGATGCGGGTCTGGCTGGACAGGGTTGCACTTGCAGCACGTAATCTGACTGTCCTTGATATCGAAAATGCGTTACGGCGGGAGAATATTGAGCTTCCGGCAGGGCGTATCGAGTCGAAAGAACGTGAATTCCCGGCTCGTATCGCACGCAATTATCAGACTGCTGAAGAATTTCGGCGGCTTGTGATTACCAAGGGTTCAGATGGTCATCTGATTCGACTCGGGGAAGTCGCCAAGGTCGAGGTTGCACCCAGTAGTTCCCGTACGATATTCCGTACAAATTTCAATGATACGGTGGCTTTTGGAATTATCAAGCAATCGACTGCAAATACCGTTGAGGTCATTAACGGGATCAATGCAGAAATTGACAAAATAAATGCTCAGCTGCCCGAGGGGATGTCGCTGGGCAAAAGTGCGGATGACTCCTTGTTTATCCGTGCTGCAATTCGTTCGGTTTACCTGACGATCTCGATCACCACAGTATTGGTTGGTCTTGTAATTCTGGCATTCCTGGGCAGCTTTCGGGCCATGCTGGTACCGGTGACAACGATACCGGTTTGTTTGACGGCGGCATTCATTATTCTGGCTGCTTTTGGCTACTCGATTAACCTGGTTACTTTGCTTGCCCTGGTGCTGTCGATCGGCCTGGTGGTCGACGACTCAATCGTTGTGCTTGAGAATGTCCATCGGCGCATCGAGCAGGGAGAAGAACCTTTACTGGCGGCCTATAACGGTACCCGGCAGGTGACATTTGCGGTCATTGCGACGACAGCGGTATTGGTTGCAGTATTCGCTCCAATTGCTTTTCTGCAGGACAATATAGGACGAATCTTTTCAGAGCTGGCTGTTACTGTCTGTGCAGCGGTTATTTTCTCGAGCGTGTTGGCGTTATCACTCGCACCGATGATGTGTTCGAAACTATTGCGTCCGGCCAGGCAGGAAAACCGTGTCACGCATATGCTCGATCGCGGTTTCGAACGAGTGGCCAGTGGCTATGAAAAAGCTCTGCGCGCCAGTCTTGGCGCGCCGGTGCTGATCGTTGTGATATTGCTTGGTATTGCAGCCGGCACCTACGCGCTGTTCCAGGTAATTCCGGAAGAATATGCCCCGAAGGAAGATCAGGGAATTTTCTTCGCAATCGTCAAGACGGCAGAAGGAACGAACATTGACTATATGACCGACCAGGTCAAGAAACTCGAACGTCCGCTCATGCCACTCGTAGAATCCGGTGACATACAACGGGCACTCGTGCGTGCTCCGAGTTGGGGGCAAACAGCGCCAAACGGCGGGATCATTATTATCAGCATGGCGCCATGGGGCGAACGAAAGGTTTCGACGGCTGAGGCGCAGGGGCGCATGATGGGTGCGTGGAGCCAGTTTCCGGATGTTAGGGTATTTACCTTCATGCGTTCGGGTGTGTCAC
Organism: Chromatiales bacterium; assembly: GCA_002688175.1. GTDB lineage: Bacteria > Pseudomonadota > Gammaproteobacteria > Steroidobacterales > SMWD01. The sequence continues at coordinate 8,157 of NZCC01000004.1, read as the reverse complement.
GCCACGGCGGCGGGCAGCCGGTGCAATTCGTGCTGGGCGGCACCAATTATGATGAGTTGATCCAGTGGCGGGATGTGATTCTAAGCAAAGCCAGGCAAAATCCGGGTCTGACCCGGGTTGATTCCGATCTGAAAGAAACTCAACCGCAATTGCTGGTCCACATAGACCAGGATCGCGCTGCTGCCATTGGCGTTTCGGTCGAAACCATCGGCCAGACATTACAGGCCATGATGAGTGAGAAGGTTGTCACCACCTATGTTGTCGATGGTGAGGAATATGATGTCATCCTGCAGGCGAAAGATGATCAGCGCGCTACGCCCGATGATCTGACAAATATTTATGTAAGGCCGACACGTTCAGGCCAGTTTGTACCTGAGCTGGTACCCCTGTCGAATCTTATTTATACCGAAGATACTGCCGGCAGTAGTTCACTGAATCGTTACAACCGCTTACGGTCAATTACGATCAGCGCAACTCCCGCACCTGGCTATGCGCTAGGTGATGCGCTTGAATTCCTTGAAGAAGTTGTACGCAATGAACTGCCATCGACTGCGCGTATCGACTATAAGGGTGAGTCACTTGAATTTAAAGAATCTGCGGGGGCAACCTATTTTACGTTCGGCATTGCCCTGCTGGTTGTTTTCCTGGTACTTGCCGCACAGTTCGAGAGTTTCGTTCATCCGTTGATTATCATGGTTACCGTGCCGCTGGCACTGGCCGGTGGACTGCTCGGGCTGGCACTGGCCGGGAAGACACTAAATATTTACAGTCAGATCGGCGTGATCATGCTGATTGGGATTGCGGCCAAGAATGGTGTTCTCATCGTCGATTTCATCAATCAGCTGCGTGATCAGGGGGTTGCGTTCAAGCAGGCCATCATCGACGGTGCCCGTATCCGGTTTCGTCCGGTCATCATGACGACTGTATCGACCGTAATGGGATCCATGCCGCTGATGCTTGCTACGGGCCCCGGCTCAGAAAGCCGCAGCACACTGGGTATCGTGATGTTCTGGGGTGTATCACTGGCAGCGGTATTTACGCTCTTTGTCGTACCCGTATTCTATAATTTGTTTGCCCGCGGGACGGGTACGCCTGATACGGTCAGCAAGAAGCTCGAAGCGCTTCAGGGAGAATAGAGTCGGACTTTTATTTGCTGCAAATGAGTTCCCTGGGGAAGGGAGCTGCATTCAAAACTTGAAGGCGAATCCAAGGCTCAGGTAAGGATAGAGATCGAGGTTTTTAATTTCATCCTCGAGTTCAGCTTCTGCATTCGCAATTTCTGCGGCGACCTGTGCCGCAATACTGGGATCGACCTCGGGTGTGATGATCAATGCATTAGGTTTTCCCTGAAAGTACACACCGATATCAATGGTAAAGGCCCAGCGCCCGTCACCGACGGCATTACCCCAGCCCAGGCCGAGGTAAGGTGCGACACTGTCAAAATCAATTTTTGTGCCGACAGTACCCAATTCATCTGCATTAAAGACCATATCACCAAACTCAACGGTTGTACCCTGCTCACCGCGGCCGGTGCCTGAGATTTCATTGCCGTTTGAGAAGACGCCGCCGGAAATACGAAAGCTCCAGCCCATCGGGTGCCAGTCGATAAGCGCACCGAATGAATTCAGGTCTAGATCGAGTTCATAGTCAACGCCGTCCTCGTTCTCATCAAAGCTATATTGGAATAAGTTAAATACACCCCGTACATTCACTTTTTTACTAATACCGAGTGTTGCATTGAGCCCGAGTCCGGGTGTTCCACCTTGGGCACCTAGTGCAAAATCGACCGCATTTGCACTGCCTGCAGCAGCGCATAAACCTAGTGCGATGATCAGATGTCGCATTTTCCCTACCTCATAATCCTTCAATGCAGATAAATGCGAGTCTAGCAATGACCTGCGCATGTAAATGTGACCTCCGTCTACATTATGGGTTTGTTGATGCCGGTCCTGGCTCGCAAGGTGAGTTCGATGTGAGTTTCAAAGTTGCTGGCCCACCAAAAAAGGTACAAAAATGTACAGTTCCAGTAATAACTCGATACTGTTACTTAAGTTTCAGCCTTTACACCGAATTAGTTAAGAGATCGATAATTTCTTCAAGTTCATAAGTATTCTGTAGAGTTCGTGCCCTAAGGGTCGGCTGCCGGTCTATAATGCAAAAAACTATAGAGAGATAAACTGAATGTAATCAGGTATTTTTGTTCTGCGTTAGAATGGCCTGGGCTGGTGTGCGGGAGATTCAGATGAGAAATGCGTTTTTTTCGGCACTGGTAGGTAGCACCCTATTCGGGTGTACATTGGGTCTTGGGCCGTTTATCGCCGAAAATCGTCACAATCTTGAGCAACTGCAATATGGTATGACAAAAGAACAAGTTCATGCGGTTATGGGGCAGAAAACCGTACGCCAGCAGTACAGCAATCCATTTCGCACTGCGATGCATCTTGATGAAAACAATGAGTCAATTGAGATCTTCTATTATTGGACCGACGGGTCAGGCATGGATGGTATACAGGAAGATGAACTTACACCTGTTATTTTTCGGAGTGGCCAGGTAATTGGATGGGGGCGGGAGTTTTTCAATCAACGCATCGAGCAGGCCCCTGTAGCCAGCCAGCCAACACCGGTAAAGCAGGAAGAGTCTGTTAAGAATAATAATCAGGTTTCAAAATCTCCGGTAACGGATACTGAGATAAGCTCAGACGAAGAAGAATTCTGGGTTACCGATCCCGGCGCCGGTAAAGATCAATCTTCCGGTATCCCCATGTATCCACGAAGTTCATGTATTGGTGCGGTAGTGATGGGAGTCTGCAAGGGCGAAATATTGCACCTCGGCCCGGTGCCTAAGCATTGTTATGGCGAGATGCTTAATGGGAAATGTACGGGCAAGGCATATTAAGAATCATTAGTGTTACTTAGCGCTCGCTATTCCTTACATCAATAAATTACCTGACTTGTCATCCAGAAGTTCACGTAATTTCCGAACATTGGTATATCTTGAATAATACATCTCCGATCCCATCCGGAACACCGATATGCTTGAACGCAGAGCGTGTATAGGCTGAGGTATAGTTGGCTACCTGGTAGCGCTTTGGAAGCTAGTAGCTGGCGATGCTAGGACCGCAAAAAATTGGAATTGCTACAGAACCTGTCTATGGCAAGATCATTTTCTGCAGAACTAGGGCGTGATCCATTTGCTGGCAGGAATTATTTTATCTTCTGCCTCGCTTGAGAATCTTCCTATGTAGACTCCCTTGGAAGCAAAGCGTTGGCCAGGGCCCAGGCTTAAGCGAGGGAAGGCGCCAGTTGCCTGCGCATTTTCCACCATATGTTCCATCTTTTCGATCAGGTAATTACGGGAATAATTATCAAGCATGCGCCTTATTACCATCCCGGTCATGGTGGCGGAAAACAATGTATTGGCCTGGAGCCGCAAATAGGGGCTCTCAATTTCTCTTGAGCGTAACCATGGTTTGGTCCGCATGATTCCACGGGCATTTGCTTCCGGCAATGCGTAGGGATGCACGATAAATACTTTATCTCTGATGTCTTTTGGTATTGATTTGAAAGGTTGCTCTATGAGGCTTCCGGAAATAAAAATTTCTTCTATGCCATTGGCAGTATTCAGCCCTGCGCCAATTGAGTGCAAGTCTTTATCATCGAGCCATAGAACGAGTATTGAGGGCTGTTCTTGCTTGATCAGGGTCTGCCAGTAGGCGGCTGTCAGGGTACCGGTATCTTCAATTGCCTGTTGGCTGATGCTGATCGTGCCATGAGTTTGCAGAGCCTTATTCAAGGCCTGCGCAGGCACAGATCTACCCTGATCACTATGGAATACTTGTAATAGTTTTACTGGTTCTTTTGCGCCGGGCTTGATATTGGTCAGATATGTCGTCAGAGCATTGGCTTCAAGGGTTACACCTTTGTTGAAGTACAGATTGTAGTAATTGGTTTCCGAAACAACCGGGTAGTCAGTCGCAGGGAACAGGCAGGCCAGTTCGTTCGCTTCACAGAAATTGTGTATGGGTTGCCAGTTCCCTGTGCCGATTCCGCCTATCAGGGCGAAAACTGGTTGTGATCGATAAAATGAATCAAGCTGTTCGCGCCATGTCTCCCTGGGGCCGCTTAGTTTCCATACATGGAGAACCCAGGCGCGATAGGCCCCGTCAATCCAATCCCGGTGCCAGGGGCCACGCTGAGCGCGGGCTGTTTCACCTCGCGACTGGGCGCTTCTGTCGTTAAAGAAACGTTCCAGCACATCTACCATGGCTTTTTGTTTCCCGGGCTCGACACCTTCGGTTATGACTGTTGCAAAATTTATTATTGTATCGGTGACGCCAGGAGATGGCTTTTCAGACAGCGATTTCAGATAGGCAGTCAGATATTCAATTTCAGGTTCGCTGAATATATACCGTGGCATCAGCGGATCTAGTGTGCGGCCGGATGAAGTTACGCCGCCGCGTATTGCCTGAGCGAGCGTTTCGTCATTATAGGCAGGACGCATAAGTTGTGAATTGGCAGATTGAGCTCTACCAGTCATTATTTTTGTAAATTGTTGCTGGCGTCGCATTTCTTGCCCACGCCAGAGTGCTTTTCCTGTTACCGGGGGCACAAGCGTGCCACTTTCGCTCGACCCAAATCCGCTGCGCCGATGACAACTCATGCAATTGAGCTGACTACCGTTGACCTCAATGTCACCTTGTACGATTGCTCTGAGTGGTTGTCCGGATGGAAGAATGCCTTCACGGTACATGCGCTTCCCAGCTTCAACAGGGTCTACCGTAACTGGTTCTGCCTGTGCAAAGCTGAAAAGTAGACCCGGGACGGTTACCTGTGACGCCATCAGAACAATGGCACAAAGTTTGCGAAATTGAGACATGCCGATTAATTGGCCGTTACACGCTGATACTCTTTGGCCAGATCTTCTGCACCGATGAATCCATCGATGCGTACCCATGAGTCACTATTAACGGCACGTATAAAAGTATACGGCTCATGATTCATCTTATTACCCCGGAAAACATCAAAGGCCTTCTCGACAGCAATGATATCGTCAAGATTGCCGGTCAGGAAATGCCACTGTGGTCCGGCATGAAATGTTTCTGCATACTTGCGTAATTCTTCCGGTGTATCGTGCTCAGGATCTATCGAGATAGAGACCATTCTGATGGTGTCCAGATCAGGACCGAGATGATTTTGAGCCTGAGAAAACATCGCGCTTAAAACCGGGCAAATAGACGGGCAGGAAGTGAAAATAAAGTTCACCATGAGTGGCTTGTCATCGTCCAGTTCTGAGCCAAGCGCTACCCGGGTCCCGTTCATATCAGTCAGAGTGACATCCGGCAGTTCAATTTCATGGAAGGTGCGGCGAAAACCCTTTTCAGACTCCGGAGCACGGTGCTCCGGGTTGCCTGCTGCGTACACTGTATTGATCGTGATATTTCCGGCCAGAAGGAATGCTATGGCCAGCAACACCTGTCTGTAGATAATAATATTACTGCGCCCCAATAAATTTCTTATTTCATTCATAGTTGTTCGTTTCTATCGGTATCTGGTCACCGGTTCCGGCTTGTCTTTGCCTTCCTGTTGACGATACAGGATCCTGGCAGAACACTATTAGTTGCAATCCTAGCAATATCTGAAAATATTTGGCTTGATGAGAGTCACAGACAGGCCATCAGGTTGCTATGGTACCAAGCCTGAAGGTCCGGGTGGCGTAAAAAATCCTGTTCTCAGGACTCCCAGATCATAAAAATTAATGAAGCCGTCACTGTTGAAATCGGCATCCGGGTTAAAGTCCGGGTCGGCGCTGCTCTTGAAGAATACAGACCTGAATAGCCCAAGATCGTCAAAGTTTACGAATCCATTATTGTCCAGATCCGGATCACATTGATTCCCGAAACCGTCGCCATTAGTATCCAGTTGGTTCGAATTGCTTACCAGTATACAGTTATCATTGGCGTCAATGATGCTATCCCCATCACTGTCAGCGTCAATGGTTACGGTCAGGAAATCACGCAGGAATATCTCCTTGTTATTAACCTGGTTCCTGGAAAATAAAGTCAAGCGAAGCGTATAGGTTCCGGCCGCAAGTCCAGATGTATACCAGTTACCCAGCTGTGCATCCTCGATTCCATCAAGCCCGTTTATACCCGTCCACTGCCATGCCAGCGGGTCATTGTCACAGGCATAGAAATCATCCCCGGCGCAATAATCAATCCAATAATTTGAAGCAACCTGTGTGTTATCCCGCCCGTTAATGACGCTGCCACTGATGTTGACCACATTGCCAATGGTGTAACTGTCAGCTGGTGTGGCCATTCTGACCGCAACAGGCGAGTACAGCGGATCACCATACAGAATGCCGCTGTTACGCATATCATTAAACCAGACAGCATCGCCCAGCGGCAGTCCGCGAAAGAAATAGATCTGTGTTTCAAGGCCCTGAAAACAGAAGGCACACCCATCTGACTGGTGATGACTCAAGCTTCCCCAGAAAGCAACACCATTCAGGCGATTCAGAAAATTCGCCGCGTGGTCGCCAATGGCCGTTTGCCTGTGGCCATCGTCGAAGGAGCTGTTTTGCAATAGTTCGCTACCGTTGCCGATGCGCTTCAGGCTGATCTCGTCAAGGCCAAGCTCTCCGTCCACCGGCCCGGATGTATCGATACGGACTGTCAGTCGATCGAATTGTGATGTCAGGTGCGACTGGGGATCGAACTGAATAATTGCTTCAGCATGAGTCCAGTCCGTCTCCTCAAGTGCCACTGTACCAACCGGCTGGAACCCATATTCAACCGGAGCACCACCGCCTGACGTATCCTCAACCGTCAGCGCAACCCGGAGCGAGGTTGGGCTGGTTATCAATTTGGCCTTATACCAGAAGCTGATCCGGTATTGGGGCGGGTTGCCGACATTAATTGCTTCGGGCGTAACCATGACACTTTGAGCAAGTTTAACAATGTGCTCGTCACGACATTCCACTCCGGGAGGTATGGAGTAATCTGCTGATTCATAGCACCTGGGCTGTTCAATTTCATCGCTATTCATAAACCATAGGCTGAATGAATCATCATGGCCCTTGTTGGTCCGTACCTCGGAGAAAGCCAGTTGATTCAAATCGCCGCTATTAGTATCGGGTTCCCACCCGGTAGGCCAGATCGTAAAATAGGACACGGGAAAGGATTGATGGTTGTAACCCATGAAACCGTCGGACACTCCTGCGCATTGAGTATTGATTTCCTGGAATATGTCCGTTGAAGCGGCGCGACAGGCCGCGGGGTCGGCTGCCTGATCACACAGGGTTACCGTGCAGGTTGTATCTTTGCGCCAGTTGAGCAGCGTATCGAAGCTGTTGCTGGTTTTTGAGCCATCCAGCCAGCCCATGTAAACCAAAGCATCGGTTACCGCCGGTTGCCGGGAACCGGCAGTGCCCGGGGGACGATCTTCGGTAGTTGAGATTTGTGCTTTACATGATTCGGGGGTCTTTCCTTCCGGGCTCGAGGCGGAATAATCAAGGTTATCGACACACAAGCGATCTGGCTCACTGAACAATCCCAGCGCATAACGCCAGTCCGGGTAAATCGGTAACCCCGTGCTGTGGTCTTGTAAGCGCCAGAATCCAGTGGAACCGTATAGCTTGCCATAAATGCCTTGCGCTTCAGCGGCTATGGCGCGATCGACAAGACCTTCCGCCGCTCCAAGAGTAAGTCCGTCGATTCGGCCCACGATAAGTTCCCTGTCCTGTGCAGGGATAACGCCTCGCATCCCGCGCCCGTCACCAAAAGCAATCCCGCGCTGGGTAAAATTAAAAGGTACGTCTTCCGCAAAATAATTGATCAGCCAATAGCGAAGATAGTTATCAATCGAGGTAGGTGAATCCGGAGAATTGAGTGTTGAACCGTCAACGACCATGCGTGTTGGAACACCACGGGTGGTTACCAGGTAACGTATTTTTGTATGCTGGCGAAGCTGTGTGGTTGATTCAGGACAATAATAAGGTGGATCGCCCTCAGCGCAGGTTACCGGTGACAACCCGGGATCATCGAGGGTATTTTGCTGCATGAAATGAATAACCTGATCACGAAGATCCCTGAATTCATCCCAGCTTATGAAGTAACTGTTACGGATCCGGACATGGACGATGTTATTGAAGCTGAT
>NZCC01000003.1 GCA_002688175.1 Chromatiales bacterium | reverse complement strand
AATGCACTACGATAACCGGGTGCTGCAAGTAACCCAGATGAGCTAATGTGTCTCTTAAATCAGGTGGCTGAAAGTCCACAATGTTTTGACGACGTACACCTCCGGCAATTTATCTTCGGGCAAACCGGCAGCCCGTCCCATATTGACAGCGATTCTTTTAATACCGTTCAGCAACAACTGACGTGTCTCTTCATTGGTATTGCGAACAGTGAGCTGCAGATGCGCCGTGTCGGAGATGATGTTGTGCTTGGTTCCGGCATGAAATGATCCAACCGTCACCACACCCGGTTCTCTCGGCGGGAGTTCACGGGCCACCAGGGTTTGCAGCGCCAATACGATCTGGCTGCCCAGCACAATTGGATCCTTGCCGAGGTGCGGGTATGCACCGTGCGCGCCGACGCCATGAATAATGATATCGACTGTATCGGCGCCGGCGTATGGACTGCCTTCGGTAATATTAATCGTACCGGCCACGTCACCGGAAAATACATGGAAGGCAAGCGCATAGTCGGGAGTGCCGAAACGCTCCCAGATACGATCTGCTCTCATCGCTTTGGCGCCAAGCACCCGTTCTTCGGCGGGCTGAACAACCAGCATCAATGTCCCGTTCCATTGATTTCTACGGGCAGCCATTTGTCGGGCTGTGCCGACCAGGCTGGTGATGTGCACATCATGGCCGCAGGCATGCATGGTGTAGACGGTTTCTCCGCTGATCGGGCTTTGCTGCTGCTTTCTGGAGGCGTTAGGCAAGCCGGATTTTTCCTCGACCGGCAGACCATCCATGTCTGCCCGCATCATCACCAGGGGCCCTGCACCGTTTTTCATGATGGCCATCACACCGGTGCCGCCGACATTTTCTGTTACCTCAAAACCGGCTTCCCGCAACTCACTGGCCATACGCTTTGCCGTTTCAAATTCGACCAGTGACAGCTCGGGGTTACGATGAAAATAATCAAACAGCTCGGCAAGGTGGGTCTCGTAATCATCCCTGACAGCATCATTCAGCTCACTTCCAAAAACAGGTGACTGCAACAAAAGACTTGTACTTAACAGCATGAGACATCGTACCAACATTGAATCCCCCGATTTTTTATGTGCGCTTAGTCTTGCAAATGACAGGCAACACGATGTGGGTTGGTTTCGCTGCCAACATTGACCATAGCTGGCACGGTAGTGCTGCATCTATCCTGTGTCTGTGGACAGCGAGTATGGAACAGACACCCGTCAGGCGGGTTCATCGGTGAGGGCACATCACCTTCTAGCACAATCCGGGCACGCTTGGCGGTCGGATCAGGAACCGGGATTGCCGACATCAGCGCCTGCGTATAAGGATGTTTTGGTTCTGAATATAAGTCACCGACTGTTGCATGTTCGACGATCTGACCGAGATACATGACGCCGATTTCATCACTCACGTGCTGAATAACCGCAAGATCGTGCGAGATAAACAAGAATGCGATGCCGCGTTTTTTCTTGAGTTCGGCAATCAGATTCAGTACCTGTGACTGTACCGATACATCGAGTGCGGATACCGGTTCATCCGCAACAATAAATTCAGGATCAAGCGCCAGTGCCCTGGCGATACCAATACGCTGCCGCTGACCACCCGAAAATTCATGCGGATAGCGGTCACGAATTTCGGCGCCCATGCCGACATCTGCGAGCAATTCAATAACGCGACGTTCACGTTCCTTGGAGGTTCCAATTCCGTGCACATCCAACGGTTCACGAATAATTTGCGCAACGGTCCGACGGGGACTCAGTGACGCAAACGGGTCCTGAAAAATAATCTGCATGCGACGCCGATGTACACCCAGCTGGCTTCGCTGCAGTCCGACTATATCCTGCCCATCGACCAGGATCTGGCCACTCGTCGGCTCATGCAGGCGCAATATTGCGCGGCCAAGTGTTGACTTGCCACAACCGGATTCGCCTACCAGTCCCAGTGTATGCCCCTTGTCGATTTTAAAACTTACACCATCAACGGCCCGCACCTGGGTGACAACCCGCTGCAATAATCCACCACGAACCGGGAAGAATTTTTTCAGATCCCGAACTTCGAGTAACGCGGTGTTGTCCTGCCCGCTCATGATGCAGGTCCTGCCGGTTCAGCGGCATACGGATGGTGACAGGCAACCCGGTCAGCATGGGTCCCGGCCGGCGAAAGTGTCGGGATCTGCTCATTGCACAATTCATCAGCGCGCGGACATCGGGCGGCAAATCGGCAACCGGGCGGCAGGTGTAACAGGTCCGGCACACGGCCAGGAATGATAGGTAATTCCTCCAGCCGCCGACTGCGAATCTGCGGTATCGAATCAAGCAGTCCTTTCGCATACGGGTGACGTGGGTTGGTGAACAGGTGTTCAATCGATGTATTTTCGACAATTCGCCCGCAATACATGACGATCGCACGACGACAGGTTTCAGCCACCACGCCAAGATCGTGGGTGATCAGTACGACGGCCATGTGAAACTCGGCCTGTAGTTTGCTGATTTGCTCAAGTACCTGGGCCTGAGTAGTAACATCGAGCGCCGTTGTCGGTTCGTCGGCAATCAGCAACTTCGGATCACAGGATAAAGCCATGGCAATCATGACCCGTTGACGCATGCCACCGGACAACTGGTGCGGATACTCATCGATACGCTTGGCCGGTGCCGGAATACCGACCTTGGCCAGCATCTCGATGGCAGAATCGCGTGCCTGTCGTCGCGTCAATCCATGATGGCGCATCAGCACATCGGTCATCTGGTTACCGACGGTAAACACCGGGTTCAGTGCCGTCATCGGTTCCTGAAATATCATTGAGATCCGGCAACCCCGAATCTTGCGCATCTCGTTTTCCGCTAGTCCCACCAGCTCACGGCCCATGAACTTGATACTGCCGCCCACGATACGGCCGGGTGGCGACGGAATCAGGCCGAGTATCGACAGGCCGGTAACTGTTTTTCCGCAACCGGACTCACCGACAATACCGACCGTCTCATTTGGAAAGATATCGAAACTGATGTTATCCGTCGCACGTACCACACCATTTTCGGTAGCGAACTCGATAATCAGATTCTGCACACTGAGTAGCGGGGTTTCTTTATTGTCCGCCATCTAACTCACCTTGCGCGGATCCAGCGCATCCTGTAGCGCATCCGAAAACATGTTGAACGCCATGACCAGCCCGAACATCAAAACCGATGCGGCGAGAAAATTATTAAAGAACCCGGCCATGACTTCCTGCGAACTCTCGGCAATCATTAACCCCCAACTCATGCCATCCTTAACGCCAAGCCCGAGAAAACTGAGAATGACCTCTGATTTAATGGCCGCAACAAAGGTGATGGTGGCCTGCACCAGCAGAATATGGGTTGTGTTGGGCAGGATGTGGCGAAAAATTATCGTCAGCTCGGGTACCCCGATGGCATGTGCAGCCTCGACATATTCCAGACCCCGCAGCTTGATCACCTCACCACGCACCAGGCGGCTTGAGCCGGTCCAGAAAGTTGAGATCATCGCCACATGCATGGCATACGGACTCTCCTGCATGGCAAAAACAATGGCTGCGACGAACAGGTAAAACGGAATCGAGTCGAGGACTCCCATGAGCCACAACAGGACTTCATCAATCCAGCTGCCGCTGAAAAATCCGGAGATCGCGCCGATTACAGCACCGACAGCCGTTGCTATCAGGGCAACAACAAGGCCCACTTCAAATGCCGTTTTTGTACTGTAAATTGCCCGTGAAAAAATATCCTGACCGATCATGTTGGTGCCAAACCAATAGGTCATCGACATACCTTCCCACTTGCCGCCCTGCACATCGCTCCAGTCGGAGGCCAGCCAGCCAAGTGTTACACCGAGTGCAATCAGCATATAAAACAGCACGAATACGAGGGAGATCATCCCGGTTCGGTCGCGACTGAACTTATAGAAAGCCTTGCTCCATAAAGACTCACGTCGTACCACTGCGGTTGCGACGGCATTCATTTCAGCGTAATCCGCGGGTCTACGGCCCGATACATGATGTCGGTCAGGAGTTGTGCCAGCACAAACAAAATTGCCGTAAGGCCCACCACCGCTTTCAACACCGGCTGGTCACCGCTGACTATCGCGTCATAGGTGATCTTGCCGACACCCGGAATGCCGAAGTAGCTCTCGATCAACAAGCTGCCACTGATGATAACCAGCGGAATTGAAAAGACGATGCGGGTAATAATCGGGATCAGGCTGTTTTTGAGAATATTTTTGTAGAACAGTTTGGTGGGCGGCACACCGAAGGCTTTAGCCGTGCGAACATGATCACGGGTCATCTCCTCGACGAGCACTGATCGATAAAAACGGGTGTTATAGCCAAGTGCGACAAATACGGTCGCCATGGTCGGCACTGCAACATAGGAAAAATAATCGCCGATTGAATTTACACTCCAGCCGCGTACCGGGAACCATCCCAGGCCATAGCTTGATGCAAAGATAATCTGGAATCCGATAATGACAATCAGAAAACTGATGCTCATGCCGATAACGGCCGAAGCCATAATCGTTTTGTCGACCCAGGTGCTGCGATAATAGGCGGCAAACAGAGCCAACAAGATCCCCAGCACATTGCCAAGCACAAAGCCCGGCGCCGTCAGCGCCAGAGAAACCGGTATCGTTCTGGCCAGCAGGGCGTCAACCCGTTCTCCGGTCGAATCCGAGTTGCCGAAATCCAGTGTCGCAAGCTCGCGCAGGTAATCCGCGTAACGCACCACGAACGGCTGATCATAACCAAGTTGCACCCTTACTTCGGCGATTTCCTCTGGGGTCGGATTTTTGCCGAGCAATTCATAGGTCTTATCCGGTCCGAAATAAACCATCAGCACGAAGCTGATAAACGTTACCCCGAGGATGAGCGGAATCCCGGAGAATAATTTGCGAATTGAGTACTGCAGTATTTCCATCAGCTGCTATCTTGATCCCGACCCGGTCAAGTCAGGTTGCTCTGCATCAGCGATGTCGACATATTTCATGAAGAACCCCCCTACAATCTCCCGGTCCGGTATTGCAATTACATTTTTATGCCAGAGATAAATTCTTGTACGAGCCAGACCGGTAATGGAAATACAATCATCTATTAATATCTGGTTCATTTGATGATAAATCTCGGTTCGCTCCGGCGACGGCAGCATTGTGCTGGCTAATTCATACAACCGATCGTACTCCGGGTTCTTGTAATTCGCATCGTTCGAACCGGGCGACCCATTCGGGCCATAGAATAGTTGCAGCGTGTTCTCCGCATCCGGAAAATCGAGTCCCCAACCCTTGGTAACGAACGGCAGGCGACTTTCCTTCCAGGCCTTGCTGATATCACCAAAGGTAGCAAATCGCTTCAGGATAATTTTCTCGGTCGGATAGCCGAGTTCCTTCATCCAGGCACGAAATTGCTCAAACATCAGTCGTGCCGTAACGCTCGAGTTCGCGCCATAAACCAGCGGCGGCAGATTCTCAGCAGTCCAGCCATTGTCGGCGAGTAATTTTTTGGCACCGGCCAAATCACGGGTAATGCTTTCTGTTGACAGATCGGGGTCAAACTCGGGTGCTACCGGTACGATAATACCCGGAAAAACTTTGCCCAGACCGATGTAGAAGCTTTCATTACGTTGTTCCCATGCATAGGCCTTGTTGATCGCACAACGTAAGGCTTTATTGCGTCGTTCACGCTCCGGATCCTCGTTATAACCAAACTCTGGAAAATCCATGTTGAAAGCCTGGAAAATAAAGCCTGCCTCGGTTCCGGCATAGAAGTTAAATTTCTCTGCAAATTCCGGTTTGAGGGTTACCGGGCGCTTACTGGCCAGCACCTGGTCAACTTGTTCGTTGGGAATACTGGCGTACTGCACTTCATCGCCCTTCGTGAACGAACTCCAGCGTGCCGATGCTTCGGCGATGAAATTGATTTCGAGACGATCCACAAAGGGTGGCGACCTCCCGTCGATGGTGGCCACACCACTATAATCGTGCCGCTCCGGATCATATCCTTCAAACTTGATATCGACCGGCTCTTGCCTGAAGTTTGGATTACGTTCGAGTATGACTTGCGAGGTGTCATATGAAATCAGTCTGAACGGGCCGGTACCGACCGGATGTATGGCAAATTCACGGCCATAATGTTCAACGGCCTCCCGTGGTACCAGGGCAGAATAGCCCATCGCCAGCGTGAACAGCAGTTGCGGATATGGTTTTTTTAATTTGATCTGAATGGTGTAATCGTCAAGTGCCTGCAGCCCCGGAATCTCCGCTGAGTAATCCGAGCCGGCCTGTTTCCATTCGTCCAGCCCCACGATGCGGCCGATCCATAACCATGCCCCCTGCGGTCTGCTGGCCGGGTCGAAATGCCGCTTGATCGAGTAAATAAAATCATCGGCAACCACCTCGCGTCCCTGGCCATTTGCAAAAGCCGGATCGTCAACATAGTGCACGCCCTGCTTGATACGTATCGTATAAGTCAGGCCATCAGCAGAAATGTCAGGCCACTCGACAGCCAGGTTGGTCTTCAGCTCATAGGGCCTGGCGAGATACTTGTAAGAAAACAGGGTGTCAAAGGTATTGAGCACAATGAAGTTTGCATACACGTTGGCAGCCTGGACCGGATCAAGGCTGGTCGGTGCCTGATCCATCGCGTGCCGGTATACCTTAAGATTGGTATCTTCGGTATCAGAACTACTTTGCTCTTGTGAATCACCACAACTGCTGATCAACAATGCGATCGTAATCAAAGCTAAACTGGTATGTAAGCATTTTATTGGCATTTGATTACGCAGCGACAACAACCACATCAAAGTGATCGACTGTCGAGCATGGCCTGCTCGGAAATTTTCGTCCAGGCGCCAACCGTTTTTCTGAAGCTGGCAAATGACTCATTAATTCGTGCAGCAACCGGGTCTCGCGCTACGAGGTCGGCGATGACTTCATCAGTCAGACCCCGTAATTGCTTCATGACGTCATTCGGAAATGGTCGCAATTCGACTTCACCTTCGGCCTTGAGTTGCTCCAGAGACTGCGCATTGCGGGCCGTAAACTCAGCCGTCATCTGATCGTTGATCGCACTGCACGCCAGTTCAACAATAGTTTGCAGATCATTGGGCAACGCTTCTAATGCCTGCTGGTTCACAATACATTCCAGCACCGGGCCTGGCTCATGCCAGCCGGGGTAATAATAATAACGTGCCGCCTTGTGCAACCCGAATGCAACATCATTGTAAGGACCGACCCATTCGGTAGCATCAATGCTGCCGGTTTGTAATGCAGTAAAAATTTCTGCGCCCGGCAGATTGACTGGCGTCCCGCCGGCTCGTTTCAGAACCTCGCCGCCCCAGCCGGGAATGCGCATCTTGAGTCCGTCAAGATCGGCCAGTGAATTAATCTCCTTATTAAACCAACCGCCCATCTGCACGCCGGTGTTACCGGCCGGAAACGGCACCAGGTTAAACCCGGCATACAATTCACGATACAACTCGAGGCCACCGCCGTAGTATAGCCACCCATTCATCTCAAGTGCGTTCATGCCAAATGGCATGGCCGTGAAAAACTGTGCTGCCTCCGACTTTCCTTTCCAGTAATAAGCGGCACCATGACCGATCTCGGCCGTACCACGTGACACGGTGTTAAACACTTCAAAGGCCGGCACCAGTTCACCCGCCGCATAAACCTTAATGCGCAGACGTCCGTTGGATGCATCCTCGATAAATTTCGCCAGCCGCGATACGCCGGTGCCGAGGCCAGGAAAATTAGGTGGCCAGGTCGTCACCATTTTCCACGTGTAACTGCGGCCGGCATCACCCGCAGCACATTCCTGTTGTTCGCCAGCGCAGCCGGCCAACGCCAGCGCACTCGCTCCGGCCAAAATTTCCCGCCGTTTCATCACCTGACTCCTGATTACCAGCAAAGCATAGTAGACGCGACCGCCCGACATGCCAAACCACAAGCTGGTCTGCGACGATTAGTAACTGTTCAGGATTATGCTGACCATAAGCAAATACAAAGCTTGGTTGCAGATAGTATGGCTATAAATCCGTAATTTTGGCTAAAAACACTATAAAATCGATCAATAATCCCACTATAGACCGTATTATTTCTAATTATGGTAATTATTATTCTATTAATTACTTATTAATCATTAAGTGGTATTAACTAACTACCACTTAGCTGCTCTTTATAGTCGTTCCCGGCGCTATTCAGCTTGGTAGAATCTCCTGCTAATACTCCCGGAGACCCCTTTATGATTGGTTTGCTGCAGCGCGTTACCGAGGCAGCCGTTACCGTAGACGGCCGCCTCATCGGGCAAATTGGCCCGGGACTGGCAGTCCTGGTAGGTGTACAGCGCGGCGATGAAGCTGAGCAGGCAAGGCGTCTGGCCGAACGCCTGATTGCCTATCGGGTCTTCGAGGACCCGGACGGCAAGATGAATCTGAGCCTGGCTGACACAGGCGGCGGCCTGCTGCTGATTCCACAATTTACCCTCGCAGCAGATACCCGCAAGGGTAACCGGGCGGGTTTCAGTCGGGCAGCAGACCCCGAAACCGGCCGGGTTTTGTTTGCAGAACTCGTCACTACAGCCCGCCAGACCGGAATAAGTGTCGAAACTGGTCAGTTTGGCGCGCATATGGATGTCAGCCTGATCAATCAAGGGCCCGTGACATTCTGGCTCGAAGTCCCACCATCGGCTACGCATATCTCCTGATCGTTGCCGATATCCGGCAACGCGGGATTTTGGCGTATCATAGCTGTCTGAATCAGTGATCCGGGCCTGGCACTACTTGTCATGGCCGCTGTTCGCTGGAGCGTAATTAATCTGGAGTAACACTATGGGATTTGGCGGAATAAGCCTGTGGCAATTGTTGATCGTATTGCTGATTGTTGTCGTGATTTTCGGCACCAAGAAGCTTGGCAGCATCGGTGGCGACCTCGGTGGCGCCGTTAAGGGCTTTCGCAAAGCGATGAATGATGCCGATGCCGACGTTTCGGCCGGCGAAAGTGACGAGACCCGCAAGCTCGATGAGCCCGATGCGGAATTCTCCGAACAACACACGGAAAATGACCAGTCCGATCGGAACCGTACATCCTGATCCGGCATGTTTGACGTCGGCTTCTGGGAACTGATCATCCTGTTTGGCCTTGGCCTGATTATCCTCGGGCCTGAGCGCCTGCCAAAGGTGGCTATGCAGGTCGGCAACTGGGCCGGGCAGGCGCGCCGCATGGCGCGGCAACTATCCGGCCAGATTCGCAGCGAGATCAATGATCTTGATATTGCTGACGAGATCAAAATGAAAGATCCGTTCTCCTCGACCTCCACCAGTCGTGCAGCACCGGATTACAAACGCCCGGGCATGGATGACCTCAAGCCAGCCGCTCCGGCAGAAGACTCACCAAAAGATGAAGGAACACAGGCTGCTTCTTTCTCTACCGACAGTACAACCACCGACAAGACTGATTGACCTGTTAAACCACTATGACTGACCCTAACAGCAATCAGGATCCAGTTTCTGAAGATTCTTCTGCAGAACCCGAAGATCAACTCGAAGAAGGTTCACTGATATCGCACCTGATTGAACTACGCTCACGAATGGTCAAGGCCTGCGTGGCGGTGTTGGCGGTATTCATCTGTCTCGTGCCGTTTGCCCAGCAGATTTTCTCCTTGGTGGCCGATCCCTTGATTGACCAGCTGCCGGAGGGCTCCTCGATGATTGCGACACAGGTTGCGTCACCGTTTCTGACCCCCTTCAAAACTACGCTGTTTGTCGCCTTGTTTTTTGCCATGCCGGTCGTGATCTATCAGATCTGGTCATTTGTCGCGCCGGGTTTATACCGTAAAGAAAAATCCTTTGCGATCCCGCTTGTCGCGTCTAGTATTGTTTTGTTCTACCTGGGCATCGCATTCGCCTATTTTGTCGTATTTCCCCTGATGTTTGCATTCTTCAACTCCGTCACTCCCGATGGTGTGCAAATGATGACGGATATCAGTAGTTACCTGGATTTCATCCTGACTATTTTCTTTGCCTTCGGGCTCGCTTTTGAAGTACCCATTGCTACCGTCATGCTTGTCTCTACGGGTATGACAACAACGACCAGCCTCAAGAAAAAACGCCCGTATGTATTTCTGGGCGCATTCGTGGTCGGCATGTTTTTAACGCCCCCAGACGTGATTTCGCAAACACTGCTGGCAGTACCGATTTATGTGCTGTTCGAAGCTGGCATCATAATGTCGCGACTGATGCTGAACAAGAAAACCGAACAAGATATCCCCAGTGACAAACCAGCATAATGAACATCGCAAATTAAATTTTCTGCGACGCTGCCTTCTCAGGACTCACATTAATGATTCAAACTGGTTGCGATAATTATGGAACCTGACACCGAAATTTCCCGCGGCCATCCGGCAGGACTGCGCACACTCTTTTTTACAGAGATGTGGGAACGTATGAGTTATTACGGCATGCGTGCATTACTCGTGCTGTTCATGGTCGATGCCATAGAAGATGGCGGACTCGGCTTCAACGATGCCAATGCAACAGCCATATATGGCCTGTACACGGCGAGCGTCTATTTCCTGACTTTACCGGGTGGCTGGATTGCCGATCGACTGCTCGGCGCACAAAAAACCATCTGGTTCGGCGGCATTATTATCATGTGCGGGCATTTTATCCTCGCCATACCGTCCCTCTATGCTTTCTTTGTCGGCCTTATTTTTGTCGCCGTCGGCACCGGATTACTGAAACCAAATATCAGCGCCGTCGTCGGGGAGCTGTACCCAGCCGGGGATCCCAGACGGGACGCCGGCTTTACGATCTTCTATATGGGCATCAACCTCGGCGCAGCGCTCGGACCACTGGTCAGCAGCACGCTGGGTGAGAGCGAACTATTCGGCTGGCATTATGGTTTCGCGGCTGCCGGAGTCGGCATGTTATTTGGCCTGATACAGTTTCGCATGAGCGCAAAGAAACTCGGTTCCGCCGGCCTTGAGCCAACCCTGGATCACACCGATCCTGATGACCAGCGCAAAATACGTAACGGCTGGCGCATCGTCGGCGCATCACTGATCGTTGGATTTTTTGTTGTCGTGCTGTTGATGACCGGCGCCTTAACTATCGACCCGCAGGCGCTGGCTGAACAGGCAACCGTATTTATTGCCGCCGTTGCCGGACTATATTTCGTTGCCCTGTTCGCCTTCGGTGGCCTGTCGAGCGAAGAAAAAAAACGTGTGGTCGTGATCATTGTCCTGTTCATCGCCTCAGCTATGTTCTGGGCCGGATTTGAGCAGGCCGGATCTTCTCTTAACCTGTTTGCCGAACGCTATACCGACCGGATGATCGGCAGCTTCGAAATTCCAGCCGGCTGGTTTCAGACGTTGAACCCAACCTTCATCATCCTCCTCGCACCGCTCTACTCGGCCCTCTGGATCGGACTCGCAAAACGACATCTCGATCCGTCCATCCCAGCCAAATTTGCGATCGGCCTGATACTACTCGGCGCCGGTTTCGCAATCATGATCGGAGCAGCCAATCTCGTGGTTGCCGGCAATACCGTCATGCCAACCTGGCTGATCTTCACCTTCCTGCTGCACACGATGGGTGAACTCGCACTGAGCCCCGTCGGCCTGAGCGCCATGACAAAACTGGCACCAAAGCGCTACTGCGGCCAGATGATGGGCATCTGGTTTGTCAGCTCGGCGCTCGGTCTGATCATCGCCGGCATTCTGGCCGGAGAATTTCGTGCTGACTCGGTCGACACGATGCCGGCACTATATTTACAAATTGTACTAACCACAGCCGGTAGCGGATTATTGCTCGCTGTTTTTGTCCGCCCGATTCGCCGCCTTATCGGCGACGTTCGTTAATAATAGGGAGAAATATTTATGGCCGCTTATCTGGTTGCCATCTGTCAGGTAACAAACCCAAATGAAAACTTTAAAAAATATGCGGTCGAATCTGCAAAACTCATGCATGCACACGGTGGTGAGTACATTGTGCGGGGGGCGGCGCATGAGGTCCTGAAAGGTGATGCCCTGCAGGGTAAAGTCGCTATCATCAGTCAATTCCCGGACATGGATGCACTACAGGGCTTTGTCACTGATGAACAGTATGTCAATGAGGTAGCGCCTCTGCGCGAAGGCACCGGCATTTACGACTTCGCCTGTTACGAAGCTGCGCCGCCCATGCCGTAACAGGAACCAGATTTACCAAACTGACCTTTGAATCGACCCGGGGTCGCGGCCATTCCATAAACTTTACTCAGTCATGTACAACGGCTTTTGGTCACGATTCACAGGATTTCCCTGAACGGTATTTTGTGTCGTTGATTCCTCCGAAACCTTAAAGCCGCTTTAGCGGCGTTTCGGAGGAATCAACGGCGGAAAAATCCGCTCAGGGAAACCCCCAATTCACAACGGCAGCACCTCCAGAAGACACCACAGCTAACCGCGTGCAGGAAACAAAAACATCAACAACTCAGAACCACTACTCACCCGAATCAACCACCATAAAACTCCCCTGAGAATCAGCCACCAGCACATCATCCGCAGCCCGACGCGCTTCACCCGCCATAACCGCAACCCGCCCCTTACGCCTGGTGAGTCGCCCGGTTAATTCCAGACGGGTACCAATCGATACCGGTTGCCGATAACGAATCTCACATTTGGCTGTATGCCCGCGGGCGCCCTGCAGAAACAACCAGTTCGCCATGACATCATCAAGAGCGCTGAAAATAATCCCGCCATGGACCATTGAGTCGTAACCACCGTATGCCGTCCCCGGTGTAAATGACGCCCGGCACAGATCATCTTCCAGCCAAAACTTGATTCTGAGGCCATGCGGATTATCCGGGCCACAGACGAAACAATGATTGGCATCCGGTCGGCCTCGTTCCTCACTCACCATTGCTCTCCTTTGAATGGTATTGGTACCGGTGGTAACTTAAGAATAGCCTATTTACTCATGGAATAATGTTGCCAGGCGATTGGTATATGTATATACCAACAAAGCAATATCCAGCTTTTAGAAAGTGATCCCTATGCCCTACGACAACGACAATATTTTTGCAAAAATTCTGCGTGGTGAATTACCAGCCTTCACTGTCTACGAGAACGACCATTGCCTTGCATTTCTCGACGTGATGCCACAGAGCGATGGACATACCCTGGTCCTGCCAAAGCAGTCGGCACAAAATCTGTTTGACCTCGATGATGAATCTGCCAAACATCTGATCATTACAGTCAGGAAAGTTGCTGGCGCCGTACGTGATGCATTCTCACCTGATGGTATCCGGTTAATGCAACTGAACGGTGAGGCAGCCGGACAAACCGTCATGCACCTGCATATGCATATCGTTCCTTGTTACGCAAACTCAACGCCACGCTCCCATGCACAACAAATGGCCGAGTCTGACATTCTGGAAAAACATGCGGCAAAAATTCGCGCTGCGATTCACTAGCCTGATAAGAACAGGGTGCGCCGGTCACGGCTAAAACCGTAACTGCAGGTAATACACCCGCCGCTGTCAGTCTTTTCGGTACAAATGCATTTCGACACGTTCGACCGTGGCGAGACCCTCATCGATAATGTTATCGACAATCAATAAGAATGCATCGATACGCTCTGCACTGTCACAAATCTCGATGACGACCGGCAGATCGACGGACAAGCGCAACACCTTGGTGGTATGCATTTCTCTGTGCGCACCGTATCCCTCTAATCCACGTAGCGCGGTGGCACCGGCCAGTCCCTGTCTGCGGGCCTCCTCAATGAGCCATTGATATAACGGTTGACCGGCATGCATATCCAGTTCACCGACAAAGATACGTAATAATTTCCCCGGTTGAATAGCCTTCATCGCCTATCCTTATAGAATTCGGGCCAGTATAAAGCCCGCAAAAGCAGCGCCAAATCCGAGCACAACTTGTGCAGCCGTGTTAAGCATGGCTTTCAGAATTTCTGTATCCTGCATAAGTGAGATCGATTCAAATGCAAATGTTGAAAATGTCGTAAAGCCGCCGAGAATACCGACCATCAGAAATAACCGCTGGCCCGGCTCTAGTACCTGACGATATTCGGCAAGTCCGCCCAGAAAACCAAGCGCCAGGCAGCCCAGTACATTAACCACCAATGTACCATATGGCATTACGCTGGTTGCAGCGAGTCGTTGCACCCAACCACTGACAACAAAGCGCAAAGCCGAACCTATAAATCCCCCGGCGCCGACAATCATGACTTGACTCAGATAATTCAATGCGATGCAGCACTCATATTGGCCAGTGAGGCGCGATATCTTATGGATTCGGCCACGGAAATCAGCTGAATACCTTCACTGGAAAGTTCCGGCAAGATGCGCTCCAGATAGGTCAATGTAGCCGGATAAGGATGACCAATGCCAACGGCTACGCCATTACGCCTTGCCAACTGTTTCAGCCGCCTGAACTCCCGATCAATTGCCGCCTCAGTTGGCACATTATCCAGAAATACATCACGTCGTGTTGCCGGTATACCTTTTTCGGTTGCTATTCTCAGCGCAACACTCGCTTCACTCGTATAGCTGTCAACAAAAAATAATCCGTCCCGTTGACGTATCTCATTCATGATCCACGCCATGTGACCGGGGTGTTGCGTCAACATGCTGCCCATGTGGTTATTGACACCGACAACATGTGGTATCGAAGCAATATCGACAGCAAAAATACGCGCCAGTTGCTTGCGTGTTGTATCAATAAAAATTGTGCCGGCAGCAATCGCATCATGCTGTATCGGTGCCAGTGGCAGATGCAACATGACTTCCTTACCGGCAATATAGGCTTGCTCTGCGATCTGTACAGCAAAGGGAGTAAGCGGCAGAACGGCACAGGCTACTGGCCCCGGCAAAGATGTAGCGCGCTTACCGGCTCTACTCATATGACCGAGATCATCGATGATTAACACAATGCGCGGAGGTAAGTCCTCAATCATGGCAAGTGTGGATCGGGCTGCCGGCTCAGCCGCTACCAACGATGCACCGAGCAAGCAAAAAATAAAAAGATTTATCCGACCTGCACCCAACCTGATAGCCATGATCTGTATTCGGCTTGGTGCTTATTCGACTTTGCTCTGCAGAATACGCCCGCCCATCAGGACATGCAGCGCCTGGCGCAGTTGCTTGTCCTTCTGCAACAACGCAGCACCGGCCTCGGTCCTGTGTTCAGTACCGCCTGCCAGCAAATCTTCTTGCGCTGAATCCTGTAACACGATGTCCGGCGTAATCCCTAAGCCATGAATAGATTCGCCCGATGGTGTGTAGTAGCGTGAAGTTGTCAGCTTGATCGCCCGGCCTTTCGATAACGGCATGACCGTTTGTACCGAGCCCTTACCAAAGGTTTGTGAACCCACAATGGTTGCCCGTATATTATCCTGCAGTGCACCGGCGACGATTTCGGATGCGGACGCGGAGCCGCCGTTAACCATTACAACAACCATAATACCGTCCAGCAGGTCACCGGGATGTGCTTCATGCTGGAAGGTTGCATCATGTCCCCGACCGTTAGCTGTAACAATCAGCCCTCCGTCGAGAAACGCATCAGATACATCGACGGCCGCCTCAAGTACGCCACCGGGGTTATTCCTGAGGTCGAGGATAATACCCTGCAATTCGCCATCAATAGCACTCTTCAGATCAGTAATTGACTTGCTTAAATCCCTGGAAGTTGTTTCACTGAAATGTGTAATCCGAAGGTAGCCAAATCCGGATTCGAGTATCTCGGCGCGCACGCTATTGACCCTGACATGACTGCGCACGAGATTGAAATCGATCGGCTCCGGCTCATTGACACGTGCCACGGTAATTCTGACTTTAGTCCCCGGCTTGCCACGCAAGCGGCCAATCGTATCTTCGACGTTATGCTGATCGACTGTAATGTCGTCAATGCTCACAATCTGGTCGCCGGATTTAAGGCCGGCACGCGCGGCCGGCGTATCGTCGATCGGTGAGATGATCATCACTTTGTCGTCAGCCATGTTCACTTCAAGGCCAACACCTGAATAATTACCGGTTGTGCTGATACGAATTTCATCGTATTCCTCAGAATTGAGGAATTGTGAATGTGGGTCGAGATCGGTCACCATGCCCCGCACGGCACTTTCGATCAGTTCGCTGTCATCAACCGGCTCAATATATTCCTCTTTGACCCGTTCAAGCACCTCAGCCAACAGCCGGGCGTCCTCCCAGGGCAGACTACTACGCTGCGCGTCACGTTCTGCAAGCACGCCACTACCCAGCGACAGCGTGATACCGATCACGCCGCCAAGTAACAGGATTAACGCACTTCTGGCTCGAAAAGACATATAACTTCCACCTGTGTACCGGTGCACATAATGAAGATAGCACAGAGGTGGGACAGGATGCATGAACCAGCCGTGCTCATCAATCTATGAGTAAAATTGATAAACCTAATATAAACAATATGTTACTTGCGAATCCACTCATCTGGATCGACTGGCTTGCCGCCCTTGCGGATCTCAAAATACAGGCCGGGTGTGGCGCGACCACCGCTGTCGCCGACATGTGCGATAACCGTACCGGGCGTGACCCAGTCACCGATTTCCATGACGATATCCTGATTGTGCCCATACAGGCTCAAATACCCGCTGCCATGCTCGACAATAACCAGCAAGCCCATGCCCTGTAACCAATCTGCATACACGATCCGTCCATGGTGCACGGCACGTACATCCGCACCGGCTCCGGCAGCAAGCAATACACCATCCCAGCGCAGACGCCCGTCGGCTCGTGGCTGACCAAAACGACGCGTTATTTGCCCATCGGTTGGCCACTCCAGGCGGCCACGGGCCCTGGCAAATGGTTCAGCATCATTGATGGGTAACGAGGTCAGGGCCAGCGTCAGCTCATCGACCAGTGATTGCAGCTCGACCATCTCGGCTCGCATCCGCTCCAGCTTCTCGCTACGCGTTGCAATCCCCCGATCAATTTTGACCAGTGCGACTGAGCGATCCCGGCGCAATACCTTAAGCTCAGTCAGACGCTCACGTTCACGCGCCTGGATCCCGGCCAACCGCCGATTTTCTTTATCGAGCGAGGCCAGCGTTGCATCTAATTCAACAAGATCTTCCCGCACCGCCTCAGCCAGGGCGCTTCTTTCCCGCGCAAGATAACTTGAGTACACCAGCTGGCGGCCGATTGCGACCGGATCCTGCTGGCTGAGTACGCCGCGCAACCAATCATCGCGGCCAAGAATATAAGTACGCCGCAATTCTTGCTCCAGTTTCTCTACCTGTAGCGATAACCCGGCTCGTGCCTCGTCTGCACGCCGCCGTAGAATATCCAGCCGTTCTCGCGTAGCGGCGAGTTCGGCATCGATATTATTGAGACTCAGCCGAACCCCGGATTCCGAACGCTCGGCTTCACGCAGCTCCTGTTGTGCCTGATCACGTTGCGCTGACTGCTGACCCAGATCCTGTTCAACCTGCTGCAACCGTTCCCGTAGCTCGGCCAGATCACGTTCGGCCAGCGCCGCATCGCCGGCCGGATCATCAGCAGCAGCCAGCACCGTGACGGACAAGGTAATAAACAGGGGCAGGAGCCCAATGCACCGTGATTTCATGGGGCTGCGAGTGTAGGGCATCGGGCGGCGAGAGGCGACCACCGCAAACGGGCAGCCTGAGGTTATAATGCGCCGCCAGCATCGCCGATTTTTTAGTAGAAACGAGTAGATATATATACCAATGGGCAAAATTTTTGAATTCGCTGCAAACCATCCGTGGCTGGCATCCGGGACGATCGCAATGGCGCTCGTGGTTATTTTCTATGAATTGCGCCAGAAGGCGGGTGGACTTACCGCTCTGTCATCGGCCAAGGCCGTGCAACTCATCAATCGGGGTGCACAGGTTGTCGACGTCCGTGATCAGGAACATTTTGATGCTGGCCACATTGTCGATGCGATCAACATCCCCGCCGCCGAATTGGCAGATCAGGCCGACAAAAAACTGAAAAAATCCAAATCGATCATTGTTATCTGTGACTCCGGGAACCGCAGCATACAGGCCGTTGCCGTACTGCGCAGAAGCGGCTATGACCAATCCTTCAGCCTGCAGGGTGGGTTGGCAGCATGGCGGAATAAAAACCTGCCGGTGGTTACCTCGAATTGAGTACATAAACGAAGACAATCAAGATTGACAACCAGCGAGTTGAATTTTTAATGGACGCAGACATGAACAAACCAGCAGCGGAAACAAGCGGCAACGGCTCGGCAACAGAAACTGCCCAGTTCGCCCTGCAGAAAATCTATATCAGTGACTTGTCGTTTGAGGCACCTAGTACGCCTGACATTTTCATTAACGGCGAAGCGGATCAATCCGCACCAGAGATCCAGCTGAACATAAAGAATAGTCACGCTGATTTACCCGGAGACAATTGTGAAGTCATCCTGCACATTAGCGTTCATGCAACTGTCAAGGACCGTACGCTATTCATGGTCGAACTCGAGCAGACCGGTATTTTTCTGATTAAAGGTTACCCGAATGAAGAGCGTCAGGCTTTACTCGGTACTTACTGCCCTTCGACTCTGTTTCCATATGCACGTGAAGCCATATCGTCGGTTATCGGCAAGGGAGGATTTCCGGTGATGTTGCTACAACCGATCAATTTTGATGCATTATTCACTCAGGCCATGCAGGAACAGGCCTCACAAGCCTCATAACCCTGACAGCATATAACGCCATGACATCCTCGCAATCATTGGCCGTAATCGGCGCCGGTTCATGGGGTACGGCACTGGCCATTCAATTTGCCCGCACCGGACAACCCACCGTGCTGTGGGGACGCGCCGAGGATGATCCGGAGCAGATGGCCGCAGTACGCTGTAACACGCGCTACCTGCCCGACAGCCCCTTTCCCGATGAATTGAGAATCGACGCTGATCTGCAACGAGTCGTCACCACCAATACCGATATCCTGATTTGTGTACCGAGCCATGCGTTCAGAACAGTACTCGAACAGGTTAAACCATACCTCGACGCATCCAAACGCATTTCATGGGCCACAAAAGGTTTCGAACAGCAGAGTGGCAAACTGCCGCATCAGGTAGCTGCAGATGTACTCGGTGAAAGCTACTCGCTGGCTGTCTTGTCCGGCCCGACCTTTGCCACCGAGGTTGGCGCAGGACTGCCAACCGCCATCACCGTTGCGTCACCCGATCCTGAATTCGCCGGGCGGCTGGCCAAAAGTATTTCCAACGCTCATTTTCGTGCTTATACCTCTGACGATATAGTCGGTGTCGAAGTCGGCGGTGCAGTCAAGAATGTCCTCGCTATTGCCGCCGGCATGTCAGACGGCTTTGGCTATGGCGCCAACACCCGCATCGCGCTGATTAGCCGGGGACTGAAGGAAATGACCCGACTCGGCATCGCGCTCGGCGCAAAGGCCGAAACATTCATGGGCCTGTCCGGCATGGGCGACCTGGTCCTGACCTGCACCGATGACCTGTCGCGCAATCGGCGTATGGGCCTTGCGCTGGCGAGTGGTCGCAGCGCCGACGAAGTGGCCAGGGAAATTGGCCAGGTAGTCGAAGGCGTGTATGCCGCCAGGGCCGTCTACATGGTTGCCTCGCGTGAAAATGTCGATATGCCGATCTGTGAACAGGTATACCGGATATTGTACGAACATGCATCGGCAACTGAGGTTGTCAACAAGTTGATGAGTCGGGCGCTAAAGCCGGAAACCGAATCCGGATCCTGAGCATGGGATTCCCTGGCAGCTATTCAAGCACCGGTCTGAAAGCTCTGCTGTCGCCACGCCTCAAAAAGAACTATGGCGGCAGCATTGGAAAGATTCAGACTCCGGCTCTGTGGTTGCATCGGAATTCTGAGTACCCGGGCGGGATTCATGGACTGCAGGATTTCACCCGGCAAGCCACGGGTTTCCGGTCCAAACAACAACGTATCACCAGGCATGTAATGATGTTCGCTATACATTGTCTTGCCATGGGTCGAAATGGCCAGCGTACGAGGCCGGTCCAGCGCGTCCAGGCACTCATCAAGGCTGTCATGCCCCCGCAGGTCGGCAAACTCACGGTAATCAAGGCCGGCGCGCCTTAATTTCTTGTTGTCGAGTGTAAAACCGAGCGGACGAATCAGATGTAACAGGGTACCTGTATTCGCACACAGGCGTATGATATTGCCGGTGTTAGGCGGAATTTCAGGCTCATACAGGATCAGATTAAACATTGAATAATACTCAGGAAAATTTACCGGGTAATCTGGGCATTGATTTCTGCGGCATGCGCTTTTCAGGCCCGATTGTACTGCTGTCAGGTTGTGTTGGCTTTGGTGAAGAATACACTCGTGTAGAAGGTTTCAGTAACCGTGACGCCGGTGCTATTTGCCTTAAGGGCACTACACTCGAGCCACGCTCAGGCAATCCGGCACACCGGGTTTATGAAACACCGATGGGCATGCTGAACGCAATCGGCCTGCAAAATCCCGGCGTTGATCCCGTTATTGGTAAGATTCTGCCCGCGCTCGATTTCAGTGAAACCCGTTTTATTGCCAACGTTTGCGGTTCAACGATTGAGGATTACGCAGCTGTCTGTCGGCGCTTCGATGACTCACCGATTGATGCACTGGAAATAAATATTTCCTGCCCGAATATAAAGGCAGGCGGTATTTCATTTGGTAATAGTCCCGAGTCTTCAGCGCGCGTTATCGAAGCCTGCCGCCGTGCTACAGCAAAGCCCATCATCGCAAAGTTATCGCCAAACCAAACCGATATCCAGGAAAATGCCCGGCGTTGTATAGAAGCCGGCAGCAACGGACTTGCCGTCATCAACACGATGACAGGCATGGCGATCGATACCGAAACACGAAAACCGGTGATCGCCAATGTGCAGGCCGGACTATCGGGCCCGGCGATCAAGCCAATCGCTCTGCTGAAGGTCAAACAGGTTTATGAAGTGGCGCAGCGTCATGATGTGCCGATTATAGGTCAGGGTGGTATAACAACTGCCAACGATGCACTGGAATTCCTGATTGCCGGCGCGAGTGCCGTCGGTATCGGCACGGCATTGTTCTACGATCCACTGGTCTGTAAAAAAATTAATGCCGGCATCGCTGATTACCTGGCACGACATGAGCTCGAATCAGTTGCCCAACTGACCGGATCGCTTGTGCTGGACTGATAAAGTCTTTGCGACCTGCACCGTAGGTGCAATAAATATTTATCAACCAGGTTTCTTCGTCACCTGGTCAAAGAATTCCTGATACTCCGGCGATATGTTTTTTTCGTATAGTTTCTGGATATACATATTCGGAGTCTGGAAC
The DNA here is from genome assembly GCA_002688175.1 of Chromatiales bacterium. GTDB lineage: Bacteria > Pseudomonadota > Gammaproteobacteria > Steroidobacterales > SMWD01. The sequence continues at coordinate 57,693 of NZCC01000003.1, read as the reverse complement.
GCTTCCGCGTAGCACAAGTAGCGCCATCCTTCCGGTCGCTTTCTAAACACCGACGCAACCCGGTTATCAGAACCGAATGGCTGTGGTGAGAACACGAGTTTCATATCAGTACGCATCCAATAGGCTGCGAACGCAAGATCCGGCGCCAACAGGCGGGCGCGAATATTATAAAAACGTACCCGTATGGCCTGAGTTACCTTCGGTGTACCTGGTGGCGGGTCCAGATAACGATTTAATTCGTCCCAGCCGACGAACCAGTCTTCCTGCTCTCCAGCCAGATAGTAAGGCGCATTATCGTCGGTATCCCATAACGCTTTAAGCCGTGAGGTATCCTGCGAGTCCCAGATTTCTTCAGTCTCCCGGAGCAGCGCTTCAATCTCGGCAACCAGCGAATCAGGAGAAACCGGTTTCAGAATTTGATCGGCCGCGGTCACGGGTAACGAAGCAACCGATGAGCCGAACAACATTGATTGCAATAAAGTCCTGCGTTTCACGCTGGTAAATCCTCAGGTTAAGAACGGGATCAGAATTCATTCATCACAAATCGAGATCGAGATCGCGAATTTTGCGGGTCAAGGTATTTCGGCCCCAGCCAAGCAACTTCGCAGCATCCTGACGGCGGCCATTTACACTGGTTAAAGCGGCACGAATCAGCGTACGCTCAAATTCGGGAAGAGCAATCTCGAGCAGCGGTTGCTGATCATTATTTTCCAGCTGACCGTTTGCCAGCTGGCGCTCAGCCCAGCTGGCCAGATTTCGCAGCCAGTCGGGGTCACTGCTCATCTCCCGGTTACTACCAATCTCCTCCGGGATATCACTGGCCCGGATTTCCGAACCCGGCGCAGTCACGGTCAGGCGGCGACATATATTGACCAGTTGGCGTACATTGCCGGGCCAGTCGAATGAACACAGCAAAGTCTCGGCCGTAGCCGTCAATCGCTTCGGCTCGACCTCGAGTTCTCGCGCCGCCACATTAATATAGTGTTGCAGCAATAGCGGAATATCTCCGGCTCGCTCACGCAGCGGCGGTGTACGGATATGGATAACGTTCAGTCGGTGAAACAGATCCTCGCGAAAACGATTTTCCTCAACAGCTTGAGCAAGATCCTGATTCGTCGCAGCAACGACACGCACATCAACGCTGATCGGTGTCTGCCCGCCGACGCGGTAAAACTCACCCTCGGCAAGAACCCGCAGCAGGCGGGTCTGCAGATCGGGGGACATATCACCGATCTCATCTAGGAATAGCGTACCGCTATCGGCCTGCTCAAAGCGGCCGATACGCCGGCTGTCGGCACCCGTAAATGCACCACGCTCGTGCCCGAATAACTCCGACTCAAGCAATTCAGCGGCGATCGCCGTCGTATTCAATGCAATAAACGGCCGGCTCGCTCGCGGGCTGTGTTCATGCAGGGCCTGGGCGACAAGCTCCTTACCGGTACCCGATTCACCGGTGATCAACACGTTCATGCTGGAGCTGGACAGGCGACCGATCGTACGGAACACATCCTGCATGGCAGAAGCCTGGCCGATCATCGATGAAATGGATGAAATGGTCGTCTGCTCGCGCACAACTTCCGGCTCATTCACTTTGCAGGCTCGCCGGACCAGCGATACGGCCAGATCGATATCGAATGGTTTGGGTAAATACTCAAAGGCACCGCCCTGAAAGGCGGCAACGGCACTATCGAGATCTGCATGTGCCGTCATGACGATGACCGGTAATCCGCTGGCTTCAAGACCGAGATGACCCATCATTTCTATGCCGTCCATGCCGGGCATCCGAATATCTGTCAGCAGCACATCGGGTTGCTGCTCAGCGAAAGCCGCGAGTAGTGCATCAGCACGATCAAAACTGTGGGTTTGAATGCCATCGCCGTGCAGCGCTTTTTCAAGCACCCAGCGAATCGATGCATCATCATCGACAATCCAGACAACCGGTTGAGTGTCGTTATTCAACTTGACTGATCCTGAGGCTGCAACGGCAGACGCACCATGAACCGGGTACATTCCGGTTCGGATTCAAATTCGATCACGCCACCATGGCGGCTGACCAGATCCTGTGCCAGTGGCAGACCGAGACCCGTCCCTCCTTCACGATCGGTCACCAGCGGATAAAAAATGGAGTCTTCGATATCGGCTGAAATACCAAGCCCATTATCTTCGAATTCTACGCCAATCGTCAGCCGGTGACGGTGTGAATCAATAACAAAGTTCGTCAACGCACGGGTACGTATGGTGATTTGCCCTGTCTCACCCATCGCCTGAATTGCATTACGAGCGAGATTCAGAAACACCTGAATAATCTGGTCACGATCAAGGTCAATAACCGGCAAGCTTGGGTCATAGTCGCGAATGAACTGAATACCAGCTGGTGCCTCATTTTCGATCAGCAATAAAACATGTTCGAGCGGCTCATGAATATTCATCGGCTTGAGAGCCGGCTGCCGCGACGGCCCGAGAAGATTCTCCGTCAGGGCCACAAGCCGGTCGGCTTCGCTGATAATGACCCGGGTATATTCATCCAGATCGGGGTCGTTGAGACGCCGTTCGAGCAGTTGCGCGGCCCCACGCAAACCACCGAGAGGATTACGAATTTCATGGGCAAGCTGACGAATGATGCGCCGACTTGCCCCGCGCTGAGCGAACAGTGCCTTTTCCTTGTCACGTTGCCGCCAATGGATGGCATCGAAGAACTCAATGATCAGTTGTTCGGGAGCACTCTCGGTCAGCGGTGAGACCCGACATGCAGCCTGCACGGTAGCGAAATCTCGCTGCGGAACGGTGAACGATAAGTTGCGCCCAAACGACTGGCCGGTTTGCTGCGTCCGGTCGAAGAGTGATTCAAGTGGCTGGAGCTCGGGTATCAGATCAGTTGGTGATTGTCCGGCAGCCTGCTTTCTACTGATGCCGAACATGGCCTCAGCTGCCGCGTTGATGAGCAGAATCTTTTGTTCTTTGGTCAGTACGAAAATTGCGGTGGCTAGATTCTCGAGTATTTCTTCCGCCGATAACACCACTCTGACATCAACTAACCTCCCAGGCCGGGCTGGGAGAGAGTTGATATCGAAGATACATTCGGGCTGTTGGGGTTCTGTATTGAGGTCTGTTTTACAGTGAAAGTCACAGAGTTGCCCCTGCCCACCACTTTACCGACGTCATCCTGAACTATTGCATGTAGTGTATGCTCACCACGAAATACCTGGGTCAGTTCCGTGTCCCGCTTATTACCGGTCATGCTCTCAACCATCAGATCATCAAGATAAATCATCAATATGTGTTCACGTCGTAATCTTGGCTTCACACTGACCGACACTTTTAGCACTCCGCCCGTACTCCACAACACTTCATTCTGCATTGGGCTGGTGATATCAACAGATTCATAAATGGTGATATCTGCCTTGTCTGCTTGCGCGTCCTGTGCGGCTTCTTCGCCACGTTGCTCTGGTTGCAGAGTTGGCGCCGGTGTTGAGAAAGTTTGTGCTTTGGGTAGTGTCACTGTTTCTGCATTTTCATGCGGATGATCTGAATAGTGCGTCTCGCCGTTTTCATCAACCCAGCGATAGACTTCTGCAACCGCAGGAACGGCACAGACAACCAGTATTATCAATATAATGATACGCATAATTATTAAAGGATAACGCGCACTACACCCCTGAATCCAGTGCGCCGCGCGGCAAAGCCGCACGGCGCACTGTTGCTCTGCTTATGTCGTGTGTTTACAGGCTGTAGTACAGCTCAAATTCGACAGGATGGGTACTCATACGCAAGCGAGTAACTTCTTCCATCTTCAACTCGACGTAACCATCGAGTAAATCATTGCTGAATACGTCACCGGCAAGCAAAAACTCGCGATCAGCATCCAGCGCCGCCAGTGCCTCATCCAGAGAGAATGCTACGGTTTTGAGCTGTGCCTCTTCTTCCGGCGGCAGATCGTAAAGATCCTTATCCATCGCATCGCCTGGATGTATCTTGTTCTGAATACCGTCAATACCCGCCATCAACAAGGCAGTAAATGCAAAATACGGATTTGCCGTGCTATCCGGGAAACGTACTTCGATACGACGTGCCTTGGGGTTCGGAATGTAGGGAATACGCACAGAAGCCGAACGATTCTTTGCCGAGTATGCCAGCAGTGTCGGCGCCTCGAATCCAGGTACAAGGCGCTTGTAGCTATTGGTGCTGGCGTTGGTAAATGCACACAGTGCCTTTGCGTGTGCCAGAACACCGCCAATGTAGTACAGCGCGGTTTCGGATAACCCACCGTAGGCGTCACCCTTGAAAATATTATCGCCGTTTTTGCCCAGCGACATATGTACATGCATGCCGTTGCCATTATCGCCAACGAGAGGCTTGGGCATAAACGTAGAGGTCTTGCCATAGGCGTGGGCGACATTGTGAACGACATACTTGAGAATCTGAACTTCGTCGGCCTTTTTGACGAGTGAGTTGAATGCCACACCGATTTCGGCCTGGCCCGCCGTCGCAACCTCGTGATGGTGTACCTCAACATCCAGACCCATATCCTCAAGCGCAAGGCACATTGACGAACGAATATCGTGGCCCGAATCAACGGGTGGTACCGGGAAGTAGCCGCCCTTGACGCCCGGCCGATGGCCGATATTGCTGTCCGGCATATCGGTACCCGTATTCCACGAGCCTTCATCTGAATCGACCTTGTAGAAGGTCTGGTGCATATCGTGGTTATAGCGAACATCATCAAAAATGAAGAATTCATTTTCCGGGCCGAAAAAAGCCACGTCCGCGATACCTGTGGACTTCAGGTATTCCTCACCGCGCCGCGCCGTCGAGCGCGGATCGCGGTTGTACCCCTCACCCGATGCAGGCTCGACAACATCACAACGGATGTTAATGGTCGCATCGTCGGTGAAGATATCCAGAACTGCAGTTTCCGGATCCGGCATCAGGATCATGTCGGACTCATTAATGCCTTTCCAGCCGGAAATCGACGACCCGTCGAACATCTTGCCGTCTTCGAAGAAACCCTCATCAACGACCTTTGCCGGCACTGTAACGTGCTGTTCCTTGCCCTTCGTATCTGTAAAACGCAGGTCGACAAACTTGGCTTCTTTATCCTTTATCAGGCTGAGTGCGTCAGCAACTATCATGACATTCCCTCCGGGGATATTCTGTAACGAAAAAAATTCTGGTGCCGATCGAAACTCGAGGTTTTCTTTGGCCTTGTTTATTGTTCGGGTCAGCCAAACTTTTTTGCACAAATCGTGCCAGCTGACCTGATTCTATAAAGAACTGATTTTATTGATATTATTATTAAGCCTAATATCGCAGCCGCACTATTGTAGTGCAAGTCGGGCTAATATTGCACCGTCTCGGACCAACCGGAGCTCAGGATATAGGGGGTCAGCGTAAAATTGCCTGCTGTGAACTTATATTTGAATACGTAGCCGCCCGCCCTATTTATCCGGTACCGCCGTAAAATGACGCTATACTTGCGCGCCAGAGTAAATCAGGGCATCACTGTGAGCACCCGGACGACCCCGTCGACATTTCAAAATCTGATCCTCGCGCTTCAGCAATATTGGGGTGAACGGGGCTGTGTCGTGTTACAACCCTATGACATGCCGATGGGAGCCGGTACCTTTCATGCGGCGACATTCCTGCGTTCCATCGGCCCTGAGCCCTGGCGCGCAGCCTACGTTCAACCGAGTCGCAGACCAACCGACGGTCGCTATGGCGACAATCCATTCCGGCTCCAGCATTACTACCAGTTCCAGGTGGTACTGAAACCATCGCCGCCGGACATCCAGGATCTGTACCTCGACTCCCTGAAGTTTCTGGGCATCGACCCACTCGTCCATGACATCCGCTTTGTCGAAGATAACTGGGAGTCGCCGTCACTCGGCGCCTGGGGCCTGGGCTGGGAAGTCTGGCTGAACGGCATGGAAGTCACCCAGTTCACGTATTTTCAGCAGGTCGGCGGGCTCGATTGCAGGCCGGTCACCGGCGAAATTACCTACGGCCTCGAACGCATCGCGATGTATCTGCAGGGCGTAGACAGTGTCTACGATCTCGTCTGGAATGAAGGGCCGAACGGAACGGTCACCTATGGCGACGTGTTTCATCAAAATGAAGTCGAGATGTCACGTTACAACTTTGAAGCAGCCGATACGGCCGTGTTGTTCGACCGTTTCGATGCTGCAGAACGGCTCTGCAGCGAATTGATCGGGCAAAATCTGACCTTACCAGCCTACGAACAAATCCTTGATGCGTCCCATACATTTAACCTGCTTGACGCCCGTCACGCGATTTCGGTCACGGCAAGACAGGCGTATATCCTGCGCATCAGGCAAATGGCGCGCTCGGTTGCCGAGGCGTATTACGAGAGTCGCGAGACACTCGGATTCCCGATGCTGAACACGAGCGGCCCAGCCGCTGCCAAGAATCAAGAGTGAGTGCAGTCGATGGCTGATCAAGCAGATTTTCTCGTCGAACTGGGCACTGAAGAGTTACCGCCCAAAGCATTGGGCCGGCTTGAGCAGGCATTTGCCGACGGCGTGCAATCACGCCTGGTTGATGCCGGTGTCGCCATGGGCAGCCTTCGTTCCTTCGCCACGCCGAGACGCCTGGCAATCCTGATCGATGACCTGCAATTACGCCAGGCGCCGCAAAAAATAGAGAAACGCGGACCACCGACCCGCATCGCGTTCGATGCTGACGGGGCGCCGACCCGCGCCGCAACCGCATTCGCCGATGGCCTGAATGTCACGCTGGACGAGCTCGACAGGCTCAAGACAGATAAAGGCGAATGGCTGATATACCGGGGCGAAAAGCCGGGCCACGATACGGCCGAGCTGTTGCCGGATATCATCTCCGCAACGCTGGCAGAACTGCCGATCCCGAAGCGAATGCGCTGGGGTAACTCCGACGTCGAATTTGTCCGCCCCGTTCACTGGCTCGTCATGATGCTCGGCGACACCGTTATACCGGCAACCATACTGGATGTCACAGCAGGCACCACAACCCGCGGTCATCGATTCCACGCACCGGCACCGTTCTCACTGCAGGTCGCCGGCGACTATGAATCCGGCCTCCGGGAACAGGGGCGGGTCATCGCTGACTTCAATGCCCGGCGGCAACGCATTGTTGAACTGGCTGAGTCCATCGCCGGTGAACTCAACGCTGTAGTTATTCTTGAACCAGTCGTACTTGACGAAGTAACCGCGCTGGTCGAGTGGCCCGTTCCGGTAACCGGTAACTTTGATCCCCAATTCCTGCGTCTGCCCGAAGAGGTACTGATCGCAACCCTGCAGGATCACCAACGCTACTTCCCGTTACGCGGCCAGGACGGCAAGCTGATACCGAACTTCATCGCCATGAGCAACCTTGACAGTTCTCAACCTGATGAAGTGCGTAAAGGTAATGAACGCGTCATCGCGCCACGCCTGGCCGATGCCGGATTTTTCTGGGACACCGATCGCAAGCTCAAACTCGAATCGCGCCTGGCCGGGCTGGCAGATGTCATATTCGAGAAACGACTCGGTAACCTCAAGGATAAATCGGCCCGGGTCGCGGAACTGGCATCCATGCTGGCAGCAGCACTTGATGGTGACGAACTTATTGTTCGCCGTGCCGCCGAGTTGGCCAAAACCGACCTGATGACCGAGATGGTCGGCGAATTTCCAAAACTGCAGGGTCGAATTGGCCGGTATTACGCGGAACTTGATGGCGAGGATGCCGCCGTCGCCATGGCTATCGAAGAACAATACCTGCCGGCGCAAGCCGGAGGCCCCTTGCCTGCGAGCGAGGCCGGCAAAATTCTGGCCATCGCCGACCGGCTCGACACGCTGGCCGGAATTTTTGCTACGGGGAAACGCCCCACCGGCAACAAAGATCCGTTCGGACTGCGTCGTGCTGCCCTCAGCATCATCCGCATCCTGATCGAGGCACAGCTCGATGTTGATGTAATGGCGCTGCTCGATCATGCGATCACAGCCCAACCGACCGGGGACGGGGATCAGGCCACACTGCGTGAAGATCTCTACACGTTCATGCTGGATCGAGCGCGCGGCTATTTTCTCGATGGTCATGCCCCCGGGCTTGAGGCCGGCACAGTCACAGCAGAAATATTCGAGTCCGTACGTGTCCGCAGCCCGGCTTCACCGCTTGATCTGTACCATAGAATCGTCGCTGTCTGTGCCTTTATGAACATGGATGCGGCTGACAGCCTTGCCAGTGCCAACAAACGAATCGCCAACATACTGAAGACTGCCGATACGCCCGACACGAGCGACATTGATACCTCACTGTTTGCCGCCGAACAGGAACTGGCCTTGTTTACTGCGATCGACACCGTTGCCGAACCCCATCGCGCAGATATCGCGGCACGCAACTACTCGGGTATTCTGGATCGCCTGGCAAGCCTGAAAGAACCGGTTGACGCTTATTTCGATACGGTACTCGTCATGGACGATGACCAACGACTGCGCCTGAACCGGCTGGCGACACTAAACCGATTGCGGCAACTATTTCTTGATGTAGCGGATATTTCCTGCATACCGCCACGTTGAAACAGACACTATGAGTGAACTTTCTACAGACTCGGGCCAACGGTCGCAGCAGTCCTTAATCGTGCTGGATCGGGATGGTGTCATCAATCATGATTCGACTGCCTTCATCAAGTCGCCGCACGAATGGATAGCATTACCCGGCAGTCCTGAAGCGATCAAACAGCTTAATGATGCCGGCTTTACCGTCCTGGTCGCCACCAACCAGTCGGGTGTCGGGCGCGGCCTGTTCTCACGTGAAACACTTGAGGGCATTCATGCCAAGATGCTGGCAACCGTCACGGCAGCCGGCGGTCATATCGATGGGATCTATTATTGTCCACATGATCCGGATGCAGCGTGTGATTGCAGAAAACCACAACCCGGATTGCTGCGCCAGATTGCTCAGGAGTATCACTGCAGCGCTGCAGACATGATTATTGTGGGTGACTCATTACGTGATCTTGAAGCCGCCTGGGCATTCGGTGCCTCGGCCATCCTTGTACGCACCGGTAACGGTCTTACCACTGAGCAAGGTCTGCCGGCAGATCAGTGCGTAACTATTCTTGATGACCTGACGGCAGTCGCCGCTCAACTAACCGCATGATGCTGATACTAAGATCGATTCTGTTTACTGTCATCATGTTCATCAGCATCGTGCCCCTTACGATCCTGGTTATTATCCTGCGCCCGTTCGGCCACAAGACCAGTTACAACACGGCGTTGGTCTGGCCCCGATTTATCACCTGGGCCTGCAAGATACTCTGTCGACTGGATTACAGCATTGAGGGTGAAGAAAACATTCCTGAAAAAAATTGCGTGGTGTTCATCAAGCACTCCTCAGCTTATGAAACCATCGCCCAATTGATACTGTTTCCCCGTCAGACCTGGGTGTTAAAACGGGAGCTGATGTGGGCCCCATTCCTTGGCTGGGCGCTGGCCTGTCTGTACCCGATCGCCATTAATCGTAACGCTCGCAGGATTGCGATCGCACAAGTCATAGAACAAGGAAAAAATCGCCTTGCCAAAGGTTTGTGGGTCATGATTTTTCCGGAGGGTACGCGTATGCGTGCCGGTGGGACACGTCGCTACGGTGTCAGCGGAACACTGCTGGCACAGGAAGCTAATACGGTTATTCTGCCCGTTGCCCACAATGCCGGTGACTTTTGGCCGCGTCGCGGCTGGCGCAAACATCCCGGCACCATTCGTTTTGTTATTGGACCGCCGATTGATCCGGCCGGACGCGAAGCACGCGAAGTGAACGAAGAAATTCAGAGCTGGATCGAAACAAAGATTGCTGAACTACGTAACTGAGTTTATAACTCTGTAGCAAGACGGGAAGCTTTTGCAAAGCTTCAGCAGCACAAAATTTCACCTGGCATTAGAAAAATAATTACGGCTGATGCCGCTCCCACATTTGCCGCGTTAAATATCGAGATTCTCGACCGTCAGCGCAAAGTTCTCAATGAATTGCCGGCGTGGCTCGACCTGATCACCCATCAGCGTAGTGAAAATCTCGTCGGCCGCATATGCATCTTCAATCCTGACCTGCATCAGGCGACGGGTTTCCGGATTAACGGTCGTGTCCCACAATTGTTCAGGATTCATTTCGCCGAGACCTTTATAACGCTGGATTGCCTGACCTTTGCGTGCTTCGGTCATGAGCCACTCAACGGCTTCTTTGAAAGATGAAATATCGTGCCGGTTCTCACCACGGGAAACATAGGCATCTGCCTCGATGAGACCATTAATATCTTTGCCCAGAGCGACGAAGTGAGCATATTCAGGTGAAGCAAAAAAATGTATCGACACATCGTTGCTATCTTCGACACCGTGCTGCAAACGACTGATGCAAAACCCTGTTACGCCTTCATCAGATTTTGTAACTTCTACATGATACTGCGTCTTCAGCCCGCCAACAGCCTGATTCAGTGCTTGTTGTAAATGCTTAGCCCAATTAGTCAGAATTTTTTCATCCGTCAGATGATCTGCGCTGATTTCCGGTAAATAAACCATCTGTTCGAGCAGTACCGGTTCGTAGCGCCGGGACAGCCGCTCAATGATATTCATTACGCTGACATGCTTGGACGCCAGGCCAGACAGAGCCTGCCCGGTAATGGGCGGTGCTTCGCCGTTGACATGCAGTGCTGCATTCTCGATCGCGATGTTTAACAGGTACGCGTCCAGTTCCGCATCATCCTTGACGTAATGTTCTTGCTTGCCGCGTTTAACTTTGTATAACGGTGGTTGCGCGATGTAGATATGACCACGCTCAATGAGCGGCAACATCTGTCGATAGAAAAACGTTAGCAACAGGGTACGGATATGCGAACCGTCAACGTCAGCATCGGTCATGATGATAATACGGTGATAGCGTAATTTATCCGGATCAAAATCTTCCCGGCCGATGCCACAACCGAGCGCTGTGATTAATGTGCCGACCTCGGCTGAGGCCAGCATCTTATCGAAACGGGCGCGCTCTACATTCAGTATCTTACCCTTCAGCGGCAGTATTGCCTGGGTACGTCGGTCGCGACCCTGCTTGGCCGAACCACCCGCTGAATCACCCTCTACGAGAAAAATTTCTGACAGCGCAGGATCTTTTTCCTGACAGTCGGCGAGTTTGCCCGGTAACCCGGCAATATCGAGCGCACCTTTGCGCCGGGTCATCTCACGCGCCTTACGTGCTGCTTCGCGCGCACGTGAAGCATCAATGATTTTAGAAACTATGGCTTTGGCTTCCTGAGGATTTTCCAGCAAAAAATCTTCGAGGCCGCTCGATATAGCCGCTTCAACAATACCCTTGATTTCAGATGAAACGAGTTTGTCTTTAGTCTGTGAGGAAAATTTCGGATCAGGTACCTTGACTGATAATACGGCTGTTAAACCTTCGCGTGCGTCGTCACCCGACGTATTGGTCTTTTCCTTCTTGGTTTTTGCTTCTTTTTCAATATAAACATTCAGGGTCCGCGTTATGCCGCTGCGAAAACCGGCCAGGTGGGTACCCCCATCACGCTGGGGAATATTATTAGTGAAGCAAAACATGTTTTCCTGGTAACCATCGTTCCACTGCAGCGCCGCCTCAACGACTACACCATCCTGTTCCGCTTCAAAACTAATAACTGTTCCTTGTATGGGCGCTTTATTTCGGTTCAGATGCTGCACAAATGCCTTTATCCCGCCCTCAAATTCAAAAATGTCTTCTTTGTTATCGCGTTCATCAAGGAGACGAATACGTACACCCGAATTCAGAAACGACAGTTCCCGCAGTCGGCTGGCCAAAATATCGTAGTGAAACACGATATTTGAAAAAATATTCACGCTCGGCTTGAAGCGAATCGAGGTACCGGTTTTCTCTGAATTACCCGCTGCTATCAGCGGTCCGGTCGGATCACCCAGCTGATAATGTTGCTCGTGAACACTGCCTTCACGAAAAACCACCAGGTGCAATGACTCGGACAATGCATTAACAACCGATACACCCACACCGTGCAGTCCACCGGAAACCTTGTAGGAGTTATCGTCAAATTTACCGCCGGCATGCAACACGGTCATGATGACTTCAGCCGCGGACTTACCCTCTTCCGGATGCTCACCAACGGGTATGCCTCGCCCGTCGTCGCTGACTGTTACCGATTCATCTTGATGGATGGTGACGGTAATTTCTGAACAATGACCGGCCAAGGCCTCATCGATAGAATTATCAACAACCTCGAAAACCATATGATGTAAACCGGTACCATCATCGGTATCGCCGATATACATTCCAGGGCGTTTTCTGACAGCATCGAGGCCCTTTAAGACCTTGATATTACTGGAATCATAATTTTCTTCGGTGGCCATTTTTTTTCCCTGAAGGCGAATTGATCGATTATATCAGAGTAGACAAAGCGCCACGTTCCACGTGAAACACCTTTGCGCCGCCCGTGACCGGCAAGGCATCCAGATCCAGCGTAGAAATAAACAACTGCAGTTCTTCGCAGCTAAGAATTTCAAAAAGTTTATGTACATGAACCGTGTCGAGTTCGGCAGCGGGTTCATCGACCAGCAGCGTAACTTTGCGCTTCTGCGACCGGGCTACAAAAATACTCTGAGCAAGCACCAGGGCAATCGATAATAATTTTTGCTGGCCACGTGACAAACGATTTCGCGCTGCCTGGCCATCAGATTGAATCGACAGTTCAGCCCGATGTGGACCAACCTGTGTTGCACCATACGTGCAATCCCGTTCCCAGCTGGCTGACAGGGCCTCGGAAAATGAATCTGTGCTTGCCCAGCCCGGTAGATAATAATAATTAGCTTCATTTAGAAGCAATTCGGTGCTAATCGACGACATTAGAGGCATAAATGTGCTTACATACTCTCGTCGTGCCGCATCTATTTCTAAACCAGATTCAATCAGTTCCGGGTCCCAGGCCATAACTGCCTGTTTCGCCAGCCCCTGCTTTAAAGCGGCATTGCGCTGCTTTAAAGCCCTGCGGTAGCGCCGCCATTCATTAATGAACTCATGTTTCACGTGAAACACTCCCCAATCGACGAATTCTCGGCGCCCCTGTGGCCCGCCCTGGATCAGTTGATGCACCTCTGGATCTATAATCTGTACGGGCAATGCTGAGGCCAGATCTGCCAACGTTGCTTGTGCCTGAGTATCAAAATGAGCCTGCAGGCCATCACGACCATGGCTGATACCCAATCGATGTCGCCCAGATGGTTCGGCAACCTCTCCGAAAATTGTAAACGTTGTCTGGCCGGTCTGGATCAGCATCGAGGCCGGGCCGGGCCGGAATGACTTTCCCCGGCCCAGATAATAGATAGCTTCCAGGATACTGGTTTTACCCGCCCCGTTTTCACCCACGATGATATTTTGGGCCGGATCAGCTAATAATTCAATTGAATCAAGACACCGCAGGTGTTCTGCCCGCAGCAACAGGAGTCCGGCCTCGGGGCTCATTACTCAGCTGAGGAGGAAACGGGTGCCGGAGAAGTTTGCCAGAACAGATGCGTGAGTTTTTTATTGATCATTGAATATTAATCCGGCGCATGGCTGGTTACAGCCGCATCGGCATAACAACAAATTTCGAATCAACGTCGCCTGGGCACTTGACGATGCAACTGCTATTTGAGTCGACAAAACCAACTTCAACATCATCGGTATCGACCGCTGACAAGGCATCGAGCAAGTAATTAACATTAAAGCCGATTTCCATGTCCATACCGCTGTAATCGACCTCAAGTTCATCCTGTGCTTCTTCATGATCCGGATTATTAGCCTGAATTCGTAATGACTTTAAGGATAAATCCAACCGCACACCGCGATACTTCTCATTGGATAGAATGGATGCCCGCTGCAAGGCGCCCCGCAAATATTCACGACCAGTCATCAACAGGTTTGCTTCCGGCTTCGGGATAACCCGGTCGTAGTCCGGAAATCGGCCATCAATCAGTTTAGAGGTAAAGCGGGTATTGCCTACGTGGGCGCGTATATGGTTGGTGCCGATGGATAACTGCACCTCACCACCATCACCCAGTAATTTTTGTAGCTCAAGGACGCCCTTACGTGGAACAATGACTTGCTGCGAAGCATCAATTGTTTCGCTGATTTCCATTTCACACAGTGCGAGCCGATGACCATCAGTGGCGACGGCACGTACACACCCGCTGCCGATTTCTACCAATAATCCATTCAGGTAATAGCGCACATCCTGCTGAGCCATGGAAAAATGAGTCTTGTCGAGGAGTCGACGAAACTCGGCTTGACCAACCTTAATTTCCAGGTTCGCATTGATATCGTCGATGACCGGGAAATCTGTAGCAGGTAATGTCGATAACACAAACCGGCTGCGGCCAGACTTGAGGATGAGGCGATCACCATCCAGGTGAAACTTGAGCGTTGATTCAGCCGGTAAGCTGCGGCAGATATCAAGAAATTTTCTTGCCGGAACCGTAATTTCCCCTGGCGCATCAACTTCATCAACATCGGCTTCAGCAACGAGTTCAACCTCAAGATCTGAGGCAGTTACAGATAAACGGTTATCTTTTACCTGCAATAGCACATTGGCTAAAATCGGCATGGTCTGACGACGTTCAACAACACCAATAATTGCTTGTAGTGGTCGCAGAAAAGATTCTCTGGAGCTCGTGATCTTCATGCGTAATCCCTTAATAAATTAAATATATATATAAGATAGTTATTATTATTAGGGCCTGCTTATTCGGTGTGAAACCCTATTTTTCAGTTGATAATCAAATAGTTATAACAATATTAATGTGGGGATATACCCCCCTGAAAATGGTATGAACTGTGGATAACCTGTGTTCTTTTTCAAGACCATATTTTGTTCACAACTTATCTACTACTTATCAATGACCAATAAACAGGATGCACAAAATTATCCGGTTAATGTGCGGTACAAATTCTGATAATCCTCGGCAATACGGCTTTCAGCAATACGTAAATCTGCAACCTTACGACAAGCATGTAAAACAGTCGTATGGTCACGTCCACCAAATGCATCACCGATTTCAGGCAAGCTGTGGGTCGTTAATTGTTTCGCCAGGCTCATCGCAATTTGTCTTGGACGTGTGATAGATCGCCGCCTGCTTTTTGACAACAAGTCGGCAATGCGAATCTTAAAATATTCGGCGACAGTCTTCTGGATATTTTCAATCGTTACCAGTTTATCCTGTAAAGCAAGTAAATCCTTAAGTGCTTCTTTGGCAAAGTCGAGTGTGATCGGTTGGCCGGTAAACGCCGATGTCGCAATGATACGCCTGAGAGCACCTTCAAGTTCACGAACATTTGAACGGATGCGCTGCGCGATGAAAAATGCCACCTCTTCCGGCAGGTCGGTGTTTACAGCCGCTGCCTTACTCATCAGGATTGCGACACTGGTTTCGAGCTCCGGCGGATCGATAGCGACCGTCAACCCCGAGCCAAAGCGGGATTTCAGCCGCTCCTCGAGGCCATCGACTTCCTTCGGGTAGCGATCACAGGTCAGGATGACCTGCTGTTGTCCCTCCAATAAGGTATTGAAAGTATGGAAAAACTCTTCCTGTGAGCGCTCTTTGCGGGAAAAAAACTGAATATCGTCGATCATGAGCGTATCGAGTGACCGGTAGGCCTGCTTAAACTCCATGATGGTGTTGTGGCGTAGCGCAGAAACCATATCACCGACAAATTTCTCTGAATGCACATAGGCAACCTGGGCAGACGGGCGCTGTTCGATAATCAGGTTGCCAATACTCTGCATCAGGTGGGTTTTACCAAGCCCAACACCGCCGTAAATGAATAACGGGTTGTACGCCCGGCCAGGATTCTGTGCGACCTGCATGGCTGCAGCGCGTGCAAGCTGATTGCTTTTGCCCTCGACAAACGTGTTGAAAGTCAGGTCAGGGTTCAGTTTACCCCCGATATAGGCACCTGATAACGGCTTGATGTTGCTGCTTTTTGTCTCCACAACCGGGCCGGCAGATCGGCTGCCCACCTCGATGCTGACCGCAAATTGCTCCTGGCCGCTTTCGCCGGCAAGGGTGGTGATTTTGTCCATGCAATTTTGCTGAATCCAGTCGACGACGAACCGGTTGGGCGCCAGTAATTTGAGCGCGAGATCGTCTTCAATCGCCTGTAATGGGCGCACCCAGGTGTTGAATTGTTGCTCCGATAAATCGGAGCGAAGCTGGCGAACGCAGCGATTCCAGATGGAGGCCTGCACGTTAGATTTCCCAAGGAGCTAGTTATTGTAGGTTTAAGCGTCAGCGGTAAAGTTTATACCGGTCGGACAGACTTATCCACAGGAGCTTACGGTATTGACATGACTGGCGACCGTGCGTAATCTTCGCGCTCTTTTTACGTCAGGCTAGCCGATGAGGCTGGATGTTTACGGCCATGAAACGCACCTACCAACCAAGCAAGCTAAAACGCAAACGCACACATGGTTTTCGGGCGCGGATGTCTACTCGCGGTGGCCGCTTGATTCTCAAGCGACGCCGGGCGAAAGGACGCGCACAGCTCTCCCGCTGAGCCAGATACCGCACGTTTTTTTACGGCCAGCGGCGATATACCGGAATTGTCAGGCTGGCACCACGAGTCCGCGATTAAATTGTGGAACGACATCCTTCAGAATTAATAATCAATGATCTGTTTATCGAAGGACAGGGATTACCGCGTTCCAATCGACTCACCCATGCTGCAAATTTTGATCATGTTTTCAAGCACGCACAACGGTCTCGCGACCGATTTTTCACCATTTTGTATTGCCACAATGATCTGGGCTATCCTCGGCTCGGCCTTGCGATTGCAAAAAAGCGAATCAGGCACGCTGTGGCCCGAAATCGCCTGAAAAGAATCATCCGGAATAGTTTTCGCCACGCTAAAAACCAGCTATTGGGCGTCGACATCGTTATCATGGCGCGCGACCAGTCGGAACCGGCTGTAAATCGCGACCTGTTTGCGAGCTTGGAACAACATTGGCGGGCTGTGGCCCGCACTAACCGAACGTAGTGATTGCGATATATGGATAACATCCGACTTTTTCTGTGGATGGGCCTTGGGGTCCTGCTCTGGTTATCTTTTCAGGCCTGGCAACAGGACTACGCGCCGCCACCCACCGTCTTGGACAGCACCGGCCTGTCATCACCTGTATTGGAAGATTCGGGGCCCGTAATCGATGATTTGCCCAGTTTGTCGGAGCTTTCTGCGACTGAATCATCGGCTGACATGCCATTATCGGTCGGCAACAATGCCAGTGCCGACGCTGGAAAAATAAGTGCCGTAAAAGTAATTCACGTCAAGACAGATGTGCTGAATATTGAGATCAATCTTGACGGTGGCGATTTGCAATATGCAAAGCTGCCCACTTATCCGGTGACCAAGGGCGACCCAAATAACTCAGTGCAGCTGCTGTCGGCGGACCCGGCTAATATTTTTGTGGTTGGATCAGGGTTGCGATCTGTGGAGGGCATCTCCGAACCCAATCATCGCAGCACATTTACTGCAGATCAGGACGAATATGTTCTTGCCGACGGACAGAACCAGCTTGTTGTGACGCTTCACTGGCAGGGCGAGAATGGCCTGACAGCAGAAAAAATATATCGATTTAATCGCGGCAGTTATGCAATCGGTCTTGATCAGGTTTTCCATAATGGAGGCACGGAACCGTATCAGGCGGTCAGTTATTTACAGATCAAGCGTAAGCATGCGCCTCCGGAAAGATCGATGTTCGATGTCGACTCATACTCTTTCGTCGGACCGGTCATATACGATGGTGAAAAATATTTAAAGCTTGATGTCGAGGATTTGGTTGAGGAACCGTTTGATCAAACGATTAACAATGGCTGGATCGCTTCGATTCAGCACCATTTTCTTGTCGCGGCCGTGCCGTCAGCAGAAGCAACGCGAAAATATACCGGCACATTTGACGGTAACGTTACCCTGACCCGGTTGATGGATTCAGCAGCGACATCAATCGCGGCTGGCGACCAGGCCATATTTGCATCAACCTTGTTTGTCGGCCCAAAACTGCAGGCGCAATTAACCGAAGTTGCTGATGGACTGCAGCTGACGGTCGACTATGGCCGGTTAACCGTACTGGCCCAGCCACTGTTCTGGCTGTTGCAGAAGATCTTCGACATCGTCGGCAACTGGGGCTGGACGATTGTTATCGTCACCGTGCTAATCAAGTTGGTGTTTTACAAACTAACTGAAAAGAGCGGTCGGTCGATGGCAAAGATGCGCAAGATCGCACCGCGTCTCAAGGCAGTGCAGGAGCGTCACAAGGATAATCGTGAGGAGCTAAGCCGTGCAATGATGGAATTATATAAACGCGAAAAGGTCAATCCTGCCGCCGGTTGTTGGCCTATGCTTATCCAGATTCCATTCTTTATCGCATTTTATTGGGTGCTGCTTGAGAGTGTCGAGATGCGCCAGGCACCATTTATGTTGTGGATCACCGATCTGTCAACGCGTGATCCATTCTTTATCCTGCCGCTGTTAATGGGTGCTGCCATGTTTTTCCAGCAGAAACTGAATCCACCGCCACCCGACCCGATGCAGGCCAAGGTTATGCAATTTTTACCGGTCATGTTTACCGGGATGTTTGCTTTTTTCCCGGCCGGGTTAGTCCTGTATTGGTTGACGAACTCGGTGC
Source organism: Chromatiales bacterium (assembly GCA_002688175.1). Lineage (GTDB taxonomy): Bacteria > Pseudomonadota > Gammaproteobacteria > Steroidobacterales > SMWD01. The sequence continues at coordinate 39,023 of NZCC01000003.1, read as the reverse complement.
TATCGATGGCACAGCAGTGGCGTATTAATAAGCTGCTTGGCGCAGACTAATTCGGAACCGGATATATTGTCCGGAATCGCTGCAACCGTGATCGACGCCTGGATAGCCTGCTGACTGGACGGTACTTCAATGTCGGCTGCACACAACGATAAAGTGGAAAGAACGATCGTAGCCCGAGCGACACCTGCCGGCCGTGGTGGTGTTGCGGTCATTAGAATTTCCGGTCCTGCGGTCAAAGCCATCACAGCAGGCATTATTGGCGAACTGCCACAACCAAGATTTGCGACGCTTTGTAATTTTCTTGATGCTGATGATGAATCGATCGATTCAGGTATAGCGCTATTTTTTCCTGCCCCGCATTCGTTCACAGGTGAGGATGTGCTCGAGCTGCAAGGTCACGGCGGTAGCGTAGTCACCGATATGTTGATAGCACGAATCGTACAGCTTGGTGCGCGACTTGCAGAGCCTGGTGAGTTCACCCGGCGTGCCTTCATCAACGACAAACTTGACCTGAGTCAGGCAGAAGCGGTTGCCGATCTGATTGACAGCAGTTCGAAAGCAGCCGCACGAGCAGCGCAGCGCTCGTTACAGGGAAAATTTTCAGCGGCTGTATATGCATTGAATAGCAAAGTAACTGAACTGCGCGTGCATGTTGAAGCTGCGATTGATTTTCCCGAAGAAGAAATTAACTTTCTGGACGATGCAGCGTTATTGGCCCGGCTTGAAGATGTAGATTGTGAATTTGTTCAACTGGAAAGAACGATTCGTATCGGGAGACTATTGCGTGACGGCGTACATATCGTACTGGCCGGACGACCCAATGCCGGCAAGTCATCATTGCTGAATGCACTGGCAGGCTACGATGCGGCTATCGTTACGGACATACCGGGTACGACACGCGATATCGTGCGCGAACATATCGAAATCGATGGGTTACCGGTGCATATTATCGATACGGCCGGATTGCATGACAGCGAAGGCGTTATTGAACAGGAAGGCATAAGGCGCACTCGACAACAAATAGCAGCAGCAGATCATGCCCTGATCGTCATTGATGCGACCGATACCACGATAGATCATGGCGCAATGTTGCGTACTGAATTACCGGGTGATCTCGGTTTTACCTATATACGAAATAAAATTGATCTGACCGACGAATCACCGGGTATGGATACGGCAGGTTCCGACACTGTCAATATTTCTGCGCTGACTGGCGACGGCATTGATGCGTTATGTGAGCGAATCAAGACGGTGATCGGGTATGAAGCAGAAGGTGGTGAAATGATTACGGCACGCCAGCGCCATCTCGATAGCCTGCGCCAGGCGCGTGATCATTTTCTGGCCGGCAAGACCCAGTTGCTCGAATATGCAGCCGGCGAGCTGATGGCGGAAGAGTTGTTACAGGTACAAAATCACCTGGCCGAGATCACCGGTGAATTCAGCAGCGACGATTTGCTCGGTGAGATCTTCTCAGCGTTTTGTATCGGAAAGTAGCAGTAGCAGACAGCTGCTCTTACCGGGCTCGACGCCGCTTCGACAGCAGACTTCGCAGTGCAATGATCAGCGCATAATTTAGCGCCACGACTATCACGGCCATGAGGATCGTGCCGACGATGATGTTGTCGCGAAATTCACCGGCCGAGGCAATATCTGTCATGGAGTAAAAGATTATTACGCAGGTTGCCAGCGTTGCAGTGATCGCCCAGCAGCGAAAAGTGAATGTGGCCAGTGATGCTTCATCCGCCTGAGTTTTTATCTTATATAGCGGCGCTGCTATCAGTGTCCAAATGGTGAAGGCAAGAAAATACCCTAACAAAGCCGGCCCTGTTTCCAACGGGTCGTACTCGACACCACGAAATGCCACGCCGATGTACACAGCCATTACAGCGCTGAGTATTACGATACGAATTGCAATTGTTGTCATTTAATTGACTCCACCTGAGAGACAAACGGACTGAACATTTATTATTACAATAATCTAGCATATAGGAATCGACGGCGTGCAGGCATCCCCTGTTCCATTGTGCTGACCAGGTGACGAAAAGCGCATCCTGACTCAAGCCAATACGTAACAATTTGTTACACACTGTTACGGTCCAGCAAGGATTTGGCCCCTTTTTCTGCTAAAGTTCCGGCTGCAGCGATAGATTACAGACGACCGGGCCGCTCTAGCGGAGGAAAAGGTCGCAACGAAAATCGTGTAAACCAAGGAATTCATTCGGTAATTACGGCGAGAAATCGGTATGGGTGACAAAATGTCGTTCTGCGGCATTGGTTAGCTGAATTTCCGACCAGTAGGAGAATAAATTGATCAGAAACATCTATAGCCTGGTGTTGGCCGGGATCTGCACTGTAACCTTGTTGACGGCCTGTGACAGTGGACCCGCGCCTGTCGATCCCAGTAAAACCAGTATTGCTGTCTTGCTCGTAGCGCACGGATCACAATCAGCTCAATGGACCAAGCAGCTCGAAACGCTGGCCGCCGAGGTTCGTGAACCGATCCTCAGCAGTACGAATATCACTGAGGTTCGGCTTGCCTACATCGATGAGTCTACGCCGAATATTGCTTCACAAATGCGTCTCCTTGATGAGGCCGGTTATGATGAAGTGATCGTCGTGCCGTTGCTGATCGCGGCTGAATCGGTGCGCTCGAATGACTACATGCAATATCTGGTCGGTGTACGTTCGGCCGCCGGACAAATGAAGCAACTCGAAAAAGAAGGCTTCGAGGTCTATTATCCGCTCGCACGTATCAGTGTGACGCCATCCCTGAATGAAGGCGGTGCACTGAAGAAAAATGTGCTGCGCCGGGTTTTGGCCTTGCAGGGCGAAGACAGTGGTGACGATATGGGCGTCCTGCTGGTGGGCTATGGCGATCAGGCCTATGGCCAGCAAATGCAGGAAATCATGGAGGGTCTCGGTCGCTACCTGAAGATCAAGAGCGAAATCGATACCGTCGGCTATGCATTCGCCGGTGATCTGGTTGATTACTCGGGAGAGCCGGTAGTCAAAGCGATCCAGGAGATACTTGATCTCGAAGAAGAGGTGCTCGTCATCCCGGTTCTGCTCGGCATCGATGAAATGTTGCAGGTCAATACGATTGCAGCTGCCGTCAATGCCATACCGACATCTTCGAGGCTACGTTATAAGCCAGATGCCGTTCTCCCTGATCCCAAGGTTAACGATTATGTAGTCAGGATTGTTCAGGAAGGCGTGGAACGTATTCACCAGGCCGGGGCAGATATTGTCGGTGAGGTCCTTACCCCCAGTGAACTCGAGTGATGCCACTGGGTTGACACGATGCCGGAACAATTATGAACACAACTGTTAACAGCCCGGTATTGCCGTTGTCCAAGATCGGTCTGACGGCGATTGCCGTTGCGGGGTTTGTTTTCTTCTTGATTAACGGCCCGCTGCAGGAACGCCCACCGGTATTCAAATTCGAAGAATTTGTGACCGGGTACACCGAACCGGTCCGCGCCGGCGAGGAGTATATTCCGCCAAAATTTGGCGTAGTCGGTGATACGGAAAGAAATCCGTATTACCACATCATGACTGCAAAGAATGAGCAGCGGCATGATTTTGGAATCATCGGAGATTCCCGGACTAACCCGGGGCTTGCACCGGAGGTTGCTGAGCGAGTATTTGAAAATGCGAAGCTCCATGCGTCAAACCCGGATGGCGTGAAGCTCAAGACCGCGCTGGATATGTACTATGCCGAGGAGCGTAATGTCGAAGGCCGGGTAGAGCAACTTTATTTCGAGAACACCGGCCTGAACAAAAATATAAAGGGCTATGCCGGACCCATCGATATCGGCATGGTAGTCGGTGTAGACGGCAAGATCCGGTCTGTTACCCACGTATTCTCAATGGAGACGACAAGTTATCTTAATGATATCGAGGACGATGGATTCTACGAGCGCTTCCAGAGCATTCCACTCGACGACAAGACCTATGAAGTTGATATCGTCAGCGGCGCATCACTGACGACCGAGGGTGTTGCTCGTAGCGTCAGCGATCTCGTCAGCATAGCGCGCGAATCACCGCTGGAGATTTATATTGATACGAACCCGGCCGGGTTCGAGACCGTACCGGTATTGCCGAGCACCTGGGTCATCGATGCCGCACTGATAATCGTACTGTTCATTATTGCCTTTTCGCGGCTTAACCGACGTTCACCGCAATGGAGTTTGGCCTATGGCATTGTGACTATCGCCTATCTGGGTTTTTTCCAAAATAACTCGTTCACCTACGCGACTTTCACACAGCCGTTCCTGGGCATCGGCTGGTCTTATATTCTCGGTATTTATGCGGCCATTGTTTTGCTCAGCTCTATTTGGGATTCAAATACGTATTGCCGTTATATTTGCCCCTACGGGAACGTACAAAGATTATTGGTACGAATAATTCCGTGGCATGGCAGGCTGAAAGTATCTAATCGAGTACTGGACCTGATTCGCTGGGCAATTACCATAACGTTGATTGCGGGTATCGTCAGCGGGCTCCCGGACTGGGGCAGCTTTGAATTGTTCCCGGATTTGTTCGGCCTTGAAATTCTTGAATCGCAATGGTTCTGGCTGTCTCTGGCGGCGGTTCTGGTATCCGCATACTATCCAATGCTGTGGTGCCGTATGCTGTGCCCGACCGGGGCTGTTCTCGACGGCATTACATTTATGGCAAAATCAAAATCAGTGAGACAGGGAAATCGTGAAACCGGACGACCCAATCAGGACGTTGTCGGGCAACCGGCTGGTGCATGAGTCGCCCGGTCATTCAACAGGAGAGAGAAATGAGTAAGTTATGGACGGTATTAATTGCTAGCGCGTCGATTACGCTGTTGCTAACCGGTTGCGGTCAGTCATCTGAACCGGCGGCAAGCGCAGATACAGGACCAAAGATCGGCATTTTGCTCGTCAATCACGGATCGGAACAGAAAGCCTGGCGTGACATGCTGGTAGATGTTGAAAAGGCTGTCGATGACAAATTACTCGCTTTGCCCAATGTGCAGGGTGTTAAGACGGCGTTCAACGAATATACCGAACCGTCAATTGCCACGCAGATGAAGGCATTCGATGACGAAGGTTATGATGAAGTCATCGCGCTGCCGCTGTTTCTGACCGTTGGCGGCCATACAAATTCAGATCTACCCAACGGGCTTGGGCTGAAGAACGACAAGGATGTGCTCGAGTCTTTGCCGAAGGAAGGTGTGCCTGTCTATCGTCCACGCGCCCGCGTTACGCTTCTGGAAACCATTGATGCGACAGAGTTCCTGAAAACTAACATTCTGCGTCGCACCAAGTCATTGCTTGAAGGTGTTGAAGGCAGTGATGTCGGCGTGACACTCGCAGCTTATGGTGATCAGGGGTTCAATCAGCAATGGGAAGAACTCATGACTGAACTTGGAGAGCACCTCAAAGAAAATCTGGATATCGATATCGTTAACTCGGCCTGGAGCGGACATCTCGTTAACTATTCCATCGAGCCGACAAAAAAGGCCATCAACCAGATTTTGGAAGAGAAAAAGAAGAACGTTCTTATCTCGGTCTATGTTGCTTACGATTACATGTTTCAGCGGGACATCATCGGTGAAGCCGGGCGGCAGTCTATTCGTCCGGATGACGTGTTGTATAACGAGCCCGAGGCAATTCTCCCGGATGAGAACCTGAACAACTGGGTCGTACAGTCTATCGAAGAGAGTCTGACGACCGGGCGACTCGCCAGGCTGATCGGTAGCTGAAGCTCCAGCCGCTATGGCCGGCGATTGGCCGGGGCCATATTAAATAATAAGCCGGGTGGGTCTGGTCAGACCCACCCGGCTTTATTACAATAGTTATCTGCGACGTGTATCCAGGTTGACGATTTCTGCGCTATCAGTTTTTTGCGTTTCACTATCACTGCAACAGACACAATTGGCGCCCAACGCACGCGCTCTGTTCAGAGATTCTTCTGCACGCTCAAGCAAGACAGTAATTAATTCGCCGCGACGGTATTCGGCGATACCACCGCATAACCTGATGTGATCATCGACTATTTCGTGTTGGGCTGTGATATTAAGCACGCGTTTTGCCGAGTTTTGGGCGCCGGCCAGATTTGTTTGTGGCAGGATTGCGATAAATTCCTTGTCACTGTATGTCCCGAAACAATCGTGAAAACCGGTTGCATTCAGTGAATCCATATCTCGTAGCTCTGAACGGATGATGGCCTCGACATTTTTCAGCGTGAGCCGCTTGACGTCTTGTTCCACATTTGCCGAGAGCATATCAACATGATCGGCATGGAAGATACAGACGCAAAATGGAATGTTGGAGCGATCTGCCCTGCCTTTCTCTCGTGCCAACAAATCCAGGATGTAGCGGCGATTGACTGAATTAACTCTATCATTTGTGTGATCGCGGCGTAGTTTTTCCTGTAATTGGGCGCACTCGCGCTTGATACGGTTATGTCGTCGATAAACATAGCGACCGGTACCCGCAAGGCACAACATGATGCCGGCAAAAATCAGCATTTGCACCAGGTTGTCTGGCGTTATTGACGGCGGTTCTCTGGATAGCATCTTGATGATGAACACGATCATGTAGCTGCTTACAGCAAAGATGGTGATCTGGTTCAGGACATGCCGCCTCACACGCAGCATTGCAAACAATACTATTGATGCATAAATGGTGATGCTCAGTTCACCGCTGCCTGAACTCATAAATGTAAATAGTGTGGCCCAGGCGATACCGACCACGCTTTGTGCAAGAGCCGTTATTTCGTCGCTGGGTCTATGTGGTGAAGGGCTGCGGGCGATGGTGAAGAACAGCACGTTGGTAGCGCAAATACCGATAAGGTTTATAACGGCAGTCCGTGAACTGATGGTGACCATACCGGCCATGTGACTGAGCCAGGCAATGACAGACCAGCCGATGTAGATCGAGAGGACCAGATGAAATTGCTCCATCGGCTCCAATTTGGTGGTTGCATCGCTCGGCGACAGATCGCTGTCGGGGTGGGCGTCAATAACCCTGGAAGAATATGGCGTTGCGCTCACTACAGGTGAACCAGATAAACAAGATACCGAATGCTGGCAAATTGGCGCTGTTATTACCGTGATTGAATTGGCATTGAGGGCTAAACGGATTATGTTAAATAGTGGCCGGGAGAGGTGAAGCAACTTCCGCCTTGCAGCCAATAAGTAACAAGTCCCGCTATCATTGGAGGCCATGGGGCTGTTTATGTTTCCTGCAAAGGGTTAGCCGGAGCGCATTCCGAAAATGCATCCGTCTCCACGTAAGTGGCTGAAATAAATGGAACAACAGTGACCCACTACCATTTCCACAGTAGAATGGCCGCCCTTAAAACCAGTGCTTTGGATATCGTGAACAGGAATTTTGATGTCATCGTTGTAGGCGGCGGACATGCCGGGACTGAAGCCGCTGCGGCTGCAGCGCGTTCCGGTGCTCGTACCTTATTGCTGTCGCAGAATCTCGATACGCTTGGCCAGATGAGCTGTAACCCGGCCATTGGTGGTATCGGCAAGGGCCACCTGACTAGAGAGATTGATGCGCTGGGTGGTTTGATGGCTCGGGCAATTGACCGGGCCGGTATTCATTTTCGTATTCTCAATGCAAGCAAGGGACCGGCCGTTCGGGCGACGCGTGCCCAGGCCGATCGAATTTTGTACCGGCAGGCGATACGTCAGATGCTGGATGATCAGCCTAATTTGTCACTCTTTCAACAGAGTGTCGATGATTTGCTGCTTGACGGTGATCGTATTACCGGCATCGTGACAGGTTTAGGCGCGAAGTTTTATGCGCCGACAGTGGTGTTGACGGTGGGGACTTTTTTGGGCGGCCTGATTCATGTTGGTCAGTCGAGCCATAGTGGCGGGCGTGCCGGCGATCCGGCTTCAATTCGGTTGGCAGATCGATTACGAGAAATGCCGTTTCGCGTCGGGCGCCTGAAAACCGGCACACCGCCCCGGATCGATGGGAGGACCGTCGACTTTAGCTTGATGACGGAACAGCATGGCGACGATCCGGTGCCGGTCTTTTCGTTTCTTGGCCAGAGGACCGAGCATCCGCGACAGGTTCCGTGTCACCTGACGAAAACGACGTCAGCGACACATGACATTATTCGTGGTGCTCTCGATCGGTCGCCACTTTATACCGGCGCGATTGACGGGGTCGGACCGCGCTATTGCCCGTCAATTGAAGACAAGATTACCCGGTTTGCCGACAAGGATTCGCATCAGATTTTTGTTGAGCCCGAGGGATTGAGTTCTATTGAGCTGTATCCCAATGGTATTTCCACGAGTCTGCCGTACGATACACAGCTTGCGTTCATTGCGACGATTCCGGGTTTTGCCGGCGCAAAAATCACCCGCCCGGGCTATGCAATCGAATATGATTATTTTGACCCGCGTGATTTACGGGCGACGCTCGAGACCAAGGCAATTAGCGGTTTGTTCTTTGCCGGACAAATTAACGGCACGACGGGTTATGAGGAGGCTGGTGCTCAGGGTTTGCTGGCCGGTATCAATGCCGCACGCAGGGCGCAGGAAAAATATGCATGGTATCCACAGCGTCATGAGGCCTATCTCGGTGTGCTGGTTGATGATCTGATCACTCGTGGTACGCAGGAACCTTACCGGATGTTTACGAGTCGCGCCGAGTATCGCCTGTTATTACGTGAAGATAATGCTGATCTGCGTCTGACCGAGATCGGTCGTGAACTGGGACTCATCGATGCCGAGCGCTGGCAATTTTTCGTGACCAAGCGAGAGCGCATCGAACGGGAAACGGCACGCCTTGCCGAAATACTTGTCCGTCCCGGCAATCTCAATGATGCACATCAGGCTCAACTGGGCGGACCACTCAGGCGTGAACAGAAAGCCATCGAGTTGCTGCGCCGGCCCGAACTCGATTACCGCGCGTTAACCAGCATTGCAGCAGTCGGTGCGCGTGAAGTCGAACCGGAAGAAACACCTGAGATGTCTGAGCAGATCGACAATCAGGTAGAAATTGATGCGCGCTACAGTGGATACGTATCCCGACAGCAGCAAGAAATTGATCGGGCGCGGAATAATGAACAGACGGTCCTCCCAGAGGATCTCGATTACGGTAGCGTGCGTGGGTTGTCGAATGAGATTCGTCAGAAACTGGAGATGACGCGTCCTGCAACACTCGGTCAGGCTTCACGGATTTCCGGCATGACACCGGCTGCGATTGCATTGCTGCTGGTGCATGTAAAAAAACGCCAGCTCAAGAGGGCTTGAGTAAACCATGCGGCATCTGAATATATTTGCATCGTCCGTACGCCTCTCATGCTTTGCGGTTGTCGCCGTATTGTTTGTTGGTTGCGGTGGCAATGGAGCGGGTTCACCGACAGCTGCGGTTGAGATTGGTGGCCCATCGGGTACCGAATTGGCTGTGGATCAGACACTGCATGTGGGAAATGGAACAGGGCCGCAAACACTTGATCCGCATCGCGCTGAAGGTGTTCCTTCTTCTAATATCCTGCGCGATCTGTTCGAAGGATTGACGCTCGAAGCGCCGGATGGTTCTGTTGTGCCCGGCGCTGCCGAAAGCTGGGATATCAGCGCAGACGGACTCGTTTACACGTTCTATCTGCGTGAGGATGCGCAATGGAGTAACAGTGATCCGGTTACGGCAGAGGATTTTGTGTTCAGTCTGCGACGAAGCGTTGATCCGGCCACGATGTCACATTACTCGAGCATCCTGGAGCCAATCGTAAATGCTATGGCGGTCATCACGGGTAAAAAATCACCCGCGGAACTGGGCGTCGAAGCCCTGGATGCCTTAACGCTGGTTATCAGGCTGCAACGGCCGACAGCTTATTTCCCCGGCCTGCTGACTCACTCAACGATGTATCCGGTACATCGTGCATCGGTCGAGCAATATGGTAATCAGTTCGCGCGCGAGGGACGCCTGATCGGCAACGGCGCTTATACACTGAATGAATGGGTCGTCCAATCGCACATTAAACTTATTCGAAATAAATTTTATCGGGACGATGTCAATACGACGATTGATAGCGTGTATTACTATCCAATCGAAAGTCAGGATGCAGAACTGAAAAGGTTTCGCGCGGATGAACTCGATATTACCGAGGAGATTCCGTATCAACAGTTAACATGGATTCGTGAAAATCTTGGCGATCAGCTGGTTATTTCACCGTATCTTGGCAGTTACTATTTTGGCTTCAATATGACGCGTGAACCGTTTCAAAATAACCCGCAGCTGCGTCGTGCGTTGTCGCTGGCGATTGATCGCGAAATTATCACCAGCCGAATTACCAATGCCGGAGAGCTGCCGGCTTTTGGCTGGGTACCGCAGGTGGCCAACTACAGTCCGGTTGTTCCTGAATGGGCCGGCTGGAGCCAGGCTGAACGCGATGTTGAAGCGCAACGTCTTTATGCTGAGGCTGGGTACTCAGCCGATAAACCACTGAAGATTGAGTTGTTATATAACACCAGTGCAAATCATAAACGGCTTAGTGTTGCCATTGCCTCGATGTGGAAACAAACACTGGGTGTAGAAACAGAATTATTAAACCAGGAGTGGAAAGTTTTTTTGGAAACCCGTCAGCTCAAGAAAACCACCCAGGTTTTCCGGGGTGGCTGGATTGGTGATTACAATGATGCATTCACTTTTTCACAACTAATGCACTCAGCCAACGCAATGAACCATCCAGGTTATTCAAGTCCACGCTATGATGAATTGATTGAGCGCGCGGCGGGCGAGACAAATTTATCGACACGTGCGGATATTCTTAACCAGGCTGAGCGTGTCCTGCTTGAAGATATGCCGATTATTCCGGTTTACTTTTATGTATCGAAACACCTGGTCAAGAGCTGGGTTGGCGGGCGGAAACCAAATATCATGGATCATCACTACACGAAGAATTTTTATATTCTCAAGCATTGATAATAGATCAGGAAATCGTTGCTAAAGTTACTCCCGCATTAGCCGTTTCGGGGCTATACCAAAATGCATTAGAGATCGGAGTCTGTTTTCCATGCTGAATTTTATGCTGCGTCGTTTGCTGAGCGCGATTCCAACATTATTCATTCTGATTGCCCTGGCATTTATGTTGATACGTGCGGCACCGGGAGGTCCGTTCGACAGTGAGAAACAGCTCCCGGTGGAAATCGAGGCCAACCTGCGTACGGCATACCATCTTGATGAGCCGCTGTACCAGCAGTTTGGTCGGTACCTGGCCAATCTCGCCCGGGGTGATTTCGGTCCATCGTTTCAGTATCGCGACTTCAGTGTTACGGAATTAATTCGCAGCGGATTTCCGGTGTCGTTGCGACTGGGTGGTCTGGCGATGCTGCTGGCCCTTATTGTCGGTATCAGTGCCGGTGCATATGCAGCCCTGCGGCAAAACTCTGCAGCTGACTACAGCGTCATGACCGTAATGATGGTGGGTATCTCTATCCCGAATTTTGTCGTTGCACCACTACTGATTCTGTTGTTTGCCGTAGGATTACGCTGGCTGCCGGCCGGTGGTCTTGGCGATGGTGAGGCCAGACATCTGTTATTGCCGGTGATCGCCCTGGCAATGCCACAAATCGCATATATCGCGCGCCTGATGCGCGGTAGCATGATAGAAGTGTTGCGTAGCCCGTTCATTCGTACGGCACGTGCCCAGGGGTTGTCGATGCCCCGGATTATTGTGCAGCATGCACTCAAGCCCGCTTTGCTGCCGGTTATTTCGTATCTCGGCCCTGCGACAGCCGCCGTCATTACCGGTTCCGTGGTCATCGAGCAGATATTCGGTATTCCAGGTCTTGGCCGGTTTTTTGTGCAGGGGGCTCTGAATCGAGATTACACGCTCGTCATGGGTGTTGTTGTGTTCTACGGCTCGCTGATTATCGTGTTTAATTTTTTTGTTGACCTGGTCTACGGCTGGCTCGACCCACGCGTACGATTGTGAGCGATCCAATGCAGCAGCCGATGGGTCGCAGTCTCTGGTACGACGCATGGGCGGTACTACGCAGAAATCGTGCGGCAATTACTGCGCTGATTATTCTTGCGGCATTTTCGATCGCAGTCATCGTCGGGCCATGGTTCAGTTCGTACAGTATCGATGCAACAGACTGGGACAACATATCAATCGCTCCAACGATCAGTGGCGGACACTGGTTCGGCACTGATGCGCTCGGTCGGGATTTGCTGGTGCGAACACTACAGGGCGGTCGCATCTCGCTGTTGGTGGGTATTGTTGCGACACTCGTGAGCCTGGTAATCGGTATTACCTATGGCGCTGTATCCGGATACCTGGGCGGCCGTGTCGATCAGGTCATGATGCGAATCGTCGATATTCTTTATGCATTGCCATTCATGTTTCTCGTCATCCTGCTGATGGTGTTTTTTGGCCGGAATATCCTGTTGATCTTTGTCGCCATTGGCGCCATCAATTGGCTGGATATGGCGAGGATCGTGCGTGGTCAGACGCTAAGTTTGAAAAACCAGGAGTTTATCGAGGCAGCACGTGCCGGTGGCGTAACTACAGCGCATATCATTCGTCGCCACATTGTGCCGAATCTGCTGGGCGTCGTGGCGGTCTACGTTACCTTAACCATTCCCCAGGTCATCCTGGTTGAATCATTTTTAAGTTTTCTGGGTCTTGGCGTACAAGAACCGATGACGTCATGGGGAGCATTGGTTAACGAAGGTGCACAGGAAATGGAGAATGCACCGTGGATGCTCATATTTCCGGCAATATTTCTGACCATCACACTATTTTGTTTCAATTTTCTCGGCGATGGTTTGCGCGATGCGCTCGATCCGCGTGATCGTGGGGCATCGTTATGAGGGCTTTGCCCGAAACGATCTTGTCTGTTGACGGGCTCAATGTGACGTTTGCAACTCCTGACGGTCCGGTATATGCGGTGCAGGATCTGAATTTTAAAGTCGAGACTGGTGAGACGCTCGGCATCGTCGGCGAATCCGGTTCCGGCAAGAGTCAAACGGTGTTGGCGTTGCTGGGTTTGCTGGCCGCGAATGGTGCAGCTGCCGGTCGGGCGCTGTTTGGCGGCAAGGATTTGCTGGCCTTGCCTGAATCGCATCTGCGGACTATTCGCGGCGCACAAATTGCAATGATTTTTCAGGACCCGATGACCTCGTTGAATCCCTACCTTACGATCGGTAAACAGATGTCGACAGTGTTACGCCTGCATCAGGGTATGGATCGCCGTGCAGCCTGGCATCAATGTGAAGCGTTGCTCGATGCCGTTCAAATCACCGCTGCACGCCGCCGTCTTGGCATGTACCCGCATGAATTGTCTGGTGGTATGCGTCAACGGGTCATGATCGCGACAGCCCTGTTATGCAAGCCGGCTTTATTAATTGCCGATGAACCGACTACGGCACTTGATGTGACGGTGCAGGCACAGATTCTTGATCTTATGCACGAACTGCGCAGCGAGTTTTCGACTTCTATCATCCTGATTACTCACGACCTCGGCGTTGTGGCAGGTAGCTGTGATCGAGTGCTGGTCATGCATGAAGGCATTAAAGAGGAATCAGGCAGCACCGCAGACGTCTTTTACCGTTCGACAAACGATTACACGCGCACCTTGCTCGATGCGGTACCACGGCTCGATGGTGAACATGCCGATCCCATCCGGGAGGCCCTGACCGATGATGTAGAGCCGGTGTTGTCCGCCAAAGGGGTAAGCGTTGAGTTCAGCGTGCCGGGCGATCGATTATTTGTGGCGCCAAAAGTATTGCGCGCGGTTGATGACATTCATATTGAAGTCAGGCCGGGTGAAACGGTTGGCATTGTCGGCGAATCCGGCTGTGGAAAATCGACCCTGGCTCGGGCCATTCTAAGGCTCGTCGATTCCTGTGGCGGTACAACCTGCCTGTTGAATCGTGACTTGTCTACGCTGGATAAGGAGGAATTACGGAGTACCCGCCGGGATATGCAGATGATTTTCCAGGACCCGCTGGCCTCGCTGAATCCCCGCATGACGATCGGTCGTATCATCGCGGAACCGCTGGATACTTTTTTTCCGCAGCTGGACACGGAAGATCGTAGCCGCCGGGTAGCAGATATGTTAACCAGGGTTGGCCTGGATCCCTCGTGTGTGAACCGCTATCCGCATGAGTTTTCCGGGGGACAGTGCCAGCGTATTGGCATTGCCAGGGCGCTGATTTCACAACCGCGGCTGCTGATTTGTGATGAGGTTGTCAGTGCCCTGGATGTCACGGTTCAGGCGCAGATTATCCAGCTGTTGATAGACCTGCAGCAAAAACTGGACCTTGCAATCGTGTTTATTGCACATGACCTGGCAGTGGTGCGGCGAATTAGTCACCGGGTTATCGTTATGTATCTCGGCAAGGCAGTTGAAATCGCGGCGACAGATAGATTATTTTTGCGGCCTCGGCACCCGTATACACGTGCATTGATTGCTGCCGCGCCGGTTCCCGACCCTGAAGTTGAATGCGGCCGTCAGCACGTCACCGTACGAGGCGAAGTATCCAGTCCACTGGAAAACCTTGCTGGCTGCGGGTTTCGGTCACGTTGCCTGGATGCTGTGGCGGAGTGCGAGAAATGCCCGCCAGTCATGGAATTGCATGACGGAACATGGGTGGCGTGCCACCAGCCACAATTACGTATAATATAGCTGGCCGTTTGGGCCAGTGCCCATGAAGTTTCGAGAACTCTATGCCTATTTTGCGAACTCTGCCGATCATTTTTTGTCTCTTCATCGCCGGTTTGGTTTCGATGCCGGCTCAGGCAGCCGGTGACGTCGAGCGTGGCTCCGTTCTGGCCACAGTGTGCCTCGGTTGTCACGGTATCGCCGGTTATCGAAATGCCTACCCGACATATCGTGTGCCGAAACTCGGTGGTCAGCATGAAGATTATCTTGTGATCAGCCTGTCCGGTTACAAGAGTCAGAGTCGGCCGCATCAGACGATGCAGGCGCAAACTGCCGACTTGTCGGAGCAAAATATTATGGATCTGGCCGCCTATTTTTCTGCCCAGCAAGAACTGTCTTCCGGTAATCCGAAAACCGGTGGTCAGATTGGGCGGGGTAAGGAAAAGGCGGCAATCTGTACCGCCTGTCACGGTGCAAACGGCGTCAGCGCAATGCCGAACTGGCCGACGCTGGCCGGCCAGCATGAGGATTATCTCCAGCAGGCTTTGACCCAATACAAGCTTGGAAGCCGTAAGGACCCGGTCATGGCCGGACAAGTTATGAACCTTTCTGAAGAAGATATAAAGGATCTGGCTGCGTATTATGCCGCCCAGCCAGGATTGGTTTCGCTCCATTAATAATCCATTCAAAGCATTTCGCATTCATTCTGAAGACGGTCGCCGCGTAGAGGCGCGGCTGGAAGAGATCACCCTGGACGATCTGGGTGACGGTGAGGTCGTCATTCGCGGCGCTTACTCAAGCATCAATTACAAGGATGCATTGGCGGCCACTGGCGCCGGACGCATACTGCGACGCTTTCCGCTCGTTGGAGGTGTCGATGTCGCCGGTACGGTTATTTCATCGACTGACCCGCGTGTTGCTGAAGGTGATGAAGTTATTGTCAATGGTTGCGGGTTAAGCGAAACCCATGATGGGGGATTTGCCGAATATGTTCGGGTGCCGGGCGAATGGACGACACCGATGCCGGCAGGAGTCGATGCCCGTATGGCCATGGGACTCGGTACGGCCGGATTCACGGCGGCGCTGGCAATACACCGGATGGAACAAAATGATCAGGTGCCGGAGCTGGGACCGATTGTCGTCAACGGCGCGACTGGCGGGGTGGGCAGTGTAGCGATCGACCTACTGAGTCAGCGCGGTTACGAAGTTACGGCCTTGACGAGTAAAACGACAGCAACTGAATATCTCAAGGGCCTTGGTGCAACCGAGGTACTTAATTTCAAAGAACTGGAACTCGGTGAACGGCCACTCGAAAAAGTTATCTGGGGCGGTGCGATCGATAACCTGGGCGGCGATATCCTTGGCTGGTTTACGCGGACGACCAAACCAAACGGAAATATTGCCAGCATCGGCCTTGCTGCAGGCATCGATTTATCGACGACCGTCATGCCATTTATCTTGCGTGGCATCAGCCTGCTCGGCATCAATTCCGTCGAGGTGTCCAGGGAATTGCGTATTGCCGTCTGGAACCGGATTGCCGGTGATCTTGCTCCCGCTCATCTCGACCAGATTGTAAACCGTGAGATTGAACTTGCTGATCTGTCCCGTTATTTTTCGGATTATATTGACGGTACGGTCATGGGCCGTACGATCGTTCGCCTGTCTTAGCAGGATTTTTCAATACTCTGCCAGGATACTGTCTTGTCAATCAGCACCCATTGCGGGTAGCTTGTCATCATGTCAGCGTCAGCGACAGAATTAGATCTTGAGGCTCTTCTGAAAACGGGCCTGGCAACGATGCAGGTCCCAGTGGAACCGGAACTCGTGCAACAGTTCACCCGGCTGTTACGGCTGTTGGTCAAATGGAACCGGGCGTTCAACCTGACGGCTGTCCGTGACCCAAAAGAGATGGTTGCGCGCCACATACTTGATTCGTTAAGTGCACGGCCGTTTCTGACGGGTAAATCGGTTCTGGATGTGGGTACCGGTGCCGGGTTTCCCGGCTTGCCGTTGGCGCTGGTCGAGCCGCAACGACACTTCACGCTGCTCGATTCGGGAGGGAAAAAGGTCCGTTTTGTCAGGCATGTGCTCGGCGAACTGGCGCTCACCAACGTTCTCGTTGAGCATCTTCGTGTAGAGACATTTGCGCCCGCAGACCTTTATGATGTGGTGATTAGTCGTGCTTTCTCTTCACTCGGTGTTTTTGTACGCCATTGTGGGGGCCTGGTGGCAACCGGAGGTTGTTTGCTGGCGATGAAAGGGCGCTATCCGGATGGTGAATTGGCGAGTGTGCCGGGAACATGGGAAGTAGCCGACGTAGCCAGGCTCGAAGTCCCCGGCCTGGCCGGGGAACGGCACATGGTAGTCATGCGACGCCACGGTTAAACGTGCCCGGCTAAGGAATAAATAACATGGGCGAAATCATTGCGATAGCAAATCAGAAGGGCGGTGTCGGCAAGACGACAACCTGCGTCAACCTTGCCGCATCTTTGGCAACCCTGCAGCGTCGCATCCTAGTGGTTGATCTTGATCCGCAGGGTAATGCTACAACCGGCTGTGGCGTTGACAAGGGATCACTCGAGCGGTCTACCTGCGACGTTATTCTCGGTGATGTTCATGCGCTGGATGTAATCCAGGTAGTGCAGGAAGGTTCATTTTCCCTGCTGCCGGCCAATTCAGATCTTACGGTTGCTGAGGTTCGGCTGTTGCAGGAAATCGGCCGGGAGCAAAAATTGCGCGGCATGCTGGAGCCCGTTCGCGATCTGTTCGACTATGTTTTGATCGATTGTCCGCCGACTATCAATATGTTGACACTCAATGCGTTGACGGCGGCCAATAGCGTGCTGATCCCGATCCAGTGTGAATATTATGCGCTGGAGGGACTGTCATCATTGCTCGAAACCGTCAAGCAAGTGCGCAATACCGTCAATCATGGGCTGGGTATTAAAGGACTGTTGCGCACGATGTTTGACCCGCGTAACAAGCTGGCCAGAGAAGTGTCTGACCAGTTGCTTAAACACTTTGGTGACAAGGTGTATGGCATGGTCATCCCGCGTAATGTTCGACTCGCCGAAGCGCCAAGCTTTGGCCTGGTGGTGTTACATCATGATCGAAACTCATCTGGCGCCAAGGCTTACCAGGCCCTGGCCGAAGCGGTTATCGCCCAGGAAGCAGGTGGGCATGAAATCGGCGTAGCTTGATACCTGGTGCCTGGCTCACTGCCGACCCATGAACAGCCAACCATACCCCCCTTGTGGGAGCGGCTGTAACTGACCATTTGAAGTGGTTTTTAGCATCAGATACTGAGGTTTATCGACAAGCGGTGGGTCTGACTCTGTTTTTCAGGCTAGAATTCACAGTCATGATGCGGAGTTATCAATGAGCGCAAAAAGAACAGGCCTCGGGCGGGGGCTGGATGCCCTGCTGGGTGATGTCGATATTTCGCCGCCACCGGTGGAGGTAGGTGACGAGCAACGATTACCCCCCTCAGGCGATGGCCTGAAAATGATTGCTATTGATTTGCTGCGTCGCGGAACCTACCAGCCGCGCCAGGCAATGGATCAGGATGCGCTTGAAGAGCTGGCGGACTCGATCCGGGCCCAGGGCCTTATCCAGCCAATCATCGTGCGACCGCTGGTGACTACAGATGTGTCCGGAGCCCGGCGTTATGAGATCGTCGCCGGAGAACGTCGTTGGCGTGCCGCGCAACTGGTTGGGCTCAGCGAGGTGCCGGCGGTCGTCAAAGAAATGCCGGATTCGGCCGCGATTGCGGTCGCACTGATTGAGAATATCCAGCGCGAGAACCTGACTCCACTCGAGGAAGCGCAGTCTTTGCGCCGGTTGATCGATGAGTTCGAGTTAACGCATCAGCAGACTGCCGATGCTATCGGTCGTTCACGAACGGCCGTCAGCAACCTGTTGCGCCTGCTGGATCTGGGCAGCGAAACCAAGGCACTGGTTCAGGCCGGTGAGCTGGAAATGGGCCATGCCCGGGCCTTGCTGTCGATTACGACGCCACGTGTTCAGGCTGAACTCGCGGCGCAGATTGCCCGCCAGGGGCTATCGGTTCGGGCTACCGAGGCACTCGTAAAAAAGACCCTGGCCCGAGGCGACACTGCGGCAGGGACGACCCGTACCCCTGTTGATCCAAATATTCGCCACCTGCAGGACGAGTTGTCGGGACGCCTGGGTGCCCAGGTCACAATCCAGCACCGGGCGAGGGGTAACGGCAAAGTCGTCGTGGCCTACAACAGTCTCGATGAACTTGAAGGTATTCTGGAACATATCAAATAGCTGCCTGGCCAGCCGTGAAAGGCCAAAGCTGCCCCTGCAGTTGTTTTCATGCCGTTTCCTCTTGAACCATTCGAGTCTGATCCGTAGAATATTCGGGCTAACCGACGGATAGGTCGGATGTATTGCCACCCATCGCCATCGAGACGGCGGATGAAGTGGTTTTTTTTTGTACCCACGCCCCTGATCGTAATGGAGCATATAAGTTAAAGGCCCCACGGCAGGGTATTGGTAACCAATCTTATGCTGCAAAGAGCCGCATTCAGACTTGCCGGCTGGCAGGTCCTGTTGACCGGCATCGTTGCAGTGGCTGCGTTTTGGCTCGCAGGGTCATCCGCCGCGTTGTCCGCCGCAACGGGTGGAGGTATTGGGATTATTGCCGGCTTGTACCAGGCGCTACGCATGTTCCGCGTGAACGCCGGAGCGGATCCCGCCGGATTCATGCGCGGTGTTTATGTTGGCGAGGCGGTGAAGATCGTGCTGACGGTAGCACTGATGATTGCCGCGATACGGGTACTGGGTGTCGAGATGCTGCCGTTCATGATCGGTTACATCGCGATTTACAGTGTTTACTGGATTGCCCTGAAAACAGGGTTGTCCGTTGAGTAATGAGTGAGACGAATTAAATTTCAACGATCTGATTATTGATCAGACAAAGACAATGAGCATGGCATCAGAAGGCGCACAAACTTCCGCTGAATATATTCAGCACCACCTGAAAAATCTGCAGGTGTGTCAGAACGAAACCGGGGACTGGATCTGGAATCATTGCTCCGGGAATTTCTGGGCGATCAATGTTGATTCGATGGTCTTCTCGGTGCTGCTCGGGTTGTTTCTGAGCGTCCTGTTCAGCCGCATTGCAAAAAATGCGACCACCGGCAGACCGGGTAAAATGCAGGCCTTTGTAGAAATTGTCATTGAGTTTGTCAATGACAGCGTCAAGGGTACGTTCCACGGCAAGAACGCAATGATCGCGCCTCTCGCGCTGACGGTCGTAACCTGGGTCTTCATGATGAATCTTATGGACCTGATCCCCGTTGACTGGCTGCCATTCGTCGCTCATGCAGCCGGTGTTGAATATCTGAAGGTTGTACCGACAACCGATCCGAACATTACCTTCGCAATGTCATTGTCGGTGTTTGTACTGATTCTGTTCTATTCGTTCAAGATCAAGGGCATTGGTGGCTTTGTCATCGGCGAACTGATGATGAACCCGCTGAACCCAAGGGATCTTGGGGTACCGAAAATATTCTGGCCGTTTGTTTGCGCCTTTAACTTTATTCTTGAGACCGTTGCGTTACTGGCCAAGCCTTTGTCACTGTCGTTGCGATTGTTCGGCAATATGTATGCCGGTGAATTGATGTTTATTCTCATCGCGCTACTTGGCTTTTTGCAACTGCCCCTCCATTTCGGCTGGGCGGTGTTTCACATCCTGATTGTCACTCTGCAGGCTTATATCTTCATGATGCTGACAATTGTCTATTTGAGTCAGGCTCACGAGGCCCACTAGTTATTTTTTATTTTTTTATGTCCAAAATGCTTTGTAGGAGCAAGTAATGGGAACTGTAATTGGATTAACCGCGATCGCTGTCGCACTTTTGATTGGCTTGGGCGCACTGGGCGTCGGCATTGGCATGGGTCTTCTGGGCGGCCGCTTCCTGGAAGGTTGTGCACGTCAGCCGGAACTGGCCAACATGTTGCAGACCAAGATGTTTCTGGTTGTCGCGCTGCTTGACGCGGTAGCAATGATTGGCGTTGGTATCGCGCTGTTCTTTGCCTTTGCTAATCCGTTTGTTGCCCAGTTTCAGGCAGCTGTCGGCGGATAAGTTTGGTTTGTCTCCTGGTTTACCGTCGAGGGCGAACCATTGGGCGAATCACTTATCTTTAGCGAAACTTAATTCAGGAGAAGCCAGGTGGATCTGAATGCCACACTAATCGGCCAGACGATTGCGATGATCGTGTTTGTCTGGTTCTGCATGAAGTTTGTATGGCCACCCTTGCTGGGCATGATCGAAGAGCGTCAGAATGAAATTTCTGAAGGTCTTGCGGCTGCCGAGAAAGGTTCCCGGTCGCTGGAGCTGGCTGCGGTCGAGAAAACAAAATTACTCGATGAGGCACGCGGACAGGCACGGGAGATCATTGATCAGGCGAATAACCGGGCCGGCACTATTGTCGATGAAGCCCGTACAACAGCTGATGGTGAGGGTGAGCGTATTCTTGCCGCGGCACATGCCGAGGTTGAGCAGGAAGTGAATCGGGCCCGTGAAGAATTGCGTGGCCAGGTGGCTGCGATAGCAGTGGCCGGTGCTGAGAAGATAATTAGTCGCGAGATTAATGCTTCGACCCATCAGGATCTGCTCGATCAGTTGGCGCAGGAGATCTAGACAGGCATGGCCGAGAATTCAGGCATCGCGCGCCCCTACGCACAGGCGGCGTTTGAACTGGCCAGGGACGCCGGGCAGCTCACAGGCTGGTCGGAGACGTTGCATGTAGCCGGTCAAGCGGTAAGCGATGCGGCACTGGCGGCCATGATTGATGCACCCGGCACTGATGATGCGCTGATGGTTGGCATTATCGCGGATGTTTGTCAGCAAGCGGTTACGACACCAGTCGATGCGGGCCGGGTGAAGAATCTGCTCAGGCTGCTGGCCGAGAATGATCGACTGCCGGTTTTAGCGGACATCGCCAGGCAATTTGACAAGCTCAAGACCAATGTCGAGAACAGCATAGACGTGGTGCTGACAGCCGCGGCCCCCGTTGATGATGCACAACAGGCAAAGATTAGCGAAGCGTTAAAGAAACGCTTTAACCGAGACATAAACCTACACTTTACGCTGGATGAAACTCTGATCGGCGGCGCTCGCCTGCAGGCGGATGATCTTGTCATTGACGGATCAATACGCACCGGTCTGGAAAAACTGTCCAGTACCCTGACGAACTAGAGGAATCAAAAGATGGCCATCAAAGCCTCTGAAATTAGCGAACTCATTAAACAGCGCATCGAAGATTTTGACAGCGCTGCCGAGGCGCGTGACGTCGGTACCGTGATCGCGGTAACGGACGGCATTACGCGAATCCACGGTCTGGGCGCCGCCCAGTACGGTGAGATGCTCGAGTTTCCCGGCGACACGTTCGGCCTTGCGCTGAACCTGGAACAGGATTCGGTCGGCGCCGTTGTGCTCGGTGATTACAAACATATTTCTGAAGGCGACACGGTCAAGACGACCGGCCGTATTCTTGAAGTACCGGTCGGACCTGAATTACTGGGTCGTGTCGTTAATTCCCTTGGCGAACCGATTGACGGTAAAGGCCCGATAGCAGCCAGTGAGCATTCGCCGATTGAAAAGGTTGCGCCGGGCGTTATCGAGCGCCAGTCGGTCGATCAGCCGGTGCAGACCGGCCTGAAATCAATTGACGCGATGGTGCCGATCGGTCGTGGTCAGCGTGAGCTGATCATCGGCGATCGCCAGACCGGCAAGACCGCTGTTGCGATCGATACGATCATCAACCAGAAAGGCACCGGCATCAAATGTATCTACGTTGCGATCGGCCAGAAGGCTTCGACGGTCGTCAACGTGGTGAACAAGCTCGAAGAGCACGGCGCAATGGAGCACACGATCGTCGTCTCTGCCGGCGCCTCAGAATCGGCCGCCATGCAGTACATCGCCCCGTATTCAGGTTGCTCCATGGGCGAATACTTCCGCGATCGCGGCGAAGATGCTCTTATTATTTATGATGATCTGACCAAACAGGCCTGGGCTTATCGCCAGGTGTCGTTGCTGCTACGTCGTCCGCCGGGACGTGAGGCCTATCCGGGTGATGTTTTCTACCTGCATTCACGGCTTCTGGAACGCGCAGCACGCATCAACGAAACTGAAGTCGAACGGTTGACGAACGGCCAGGTAAAAGGCCAGACGGGTTCACTGACGGCACTGCCGATTATCGAGACCCAGGCCGGTGACGTGTCGGCATTCGTACCGACCAACGTGATCTCTATTACCGATGGTCAGATATTTCTTGAAACCGACTTGTTTAATGCCGGCATTCGGCCTGCTATCAATGCAGGCTTGTCCGTCTCACGTGTTGGTGGTGCTGCACAGACCAAGATTATCAAGAAGCTGGGTGGCGGCGTACGTCTTGCCCTCGCCCAGTATCGCGAACTGGCAGCTTTCGCCCAGTTCGCATCCGATCTTGATGAGGCGACTCGCAAGCAGCTCGAGCGTGGCCAGCGAGTCACGGAACTGATGAAGCAGCCGCAGTACACGCCGTTGTCCGTTGGCGAAATGGCAGTTTCGTTGTACGCGGCGAATGAGGGTTATCTCGATGATGTCGACGCGAACAAGATCGTCGAGTTTGAAGCGGCGATGCATGCTTATATCAATGACAAGTTTGCAGACCTGGTCGGCAAGATCAACGAAAGTGGTGATCTGAATGATGAGATCACCGGCGGTCTGAAAACAGCAGTCGAAGATTTTAAGGCGAATGGCGCATATTAGTCTCGATAGTAGACGAGCTTAACGAAGAGTTTTACATGGCGAACCTGAAAGAAATTCGCACCAAGATCGGTAGCGTCAAGAACACGCAAAAGATCACCAAGGCCATGGAAATGGTCGCGGCCAGTAAGATGCGGCGTACCCAGCAGCGTATGCAGGAAACACGGCCGTATGCCGACAAGATCAGAACTGTGATCGGACACCTGTACCAGGCGAACCCGGAATATCGACATCCGTTCCTCGTTGAGCGTGAGATAAAACGCGTCGGCTACATTGTTGTGACGACCGATCGTGGCCTGTGCGGTGGTTTGAACGTCAATACATTCCGTGCGTTGCTCAAGGATTTGAAAGAGTGGCGCGACAAGGATATTGAAGTTGATCTGTGCCTGATTGGCGCGAAAGGCGTGCAGTTTTTTCGCAGTCTCAACGTCAATGTGGTCGGTGCTGCGACTCATCTTGGTGAGGATCCGAAAGTTGCAGATCTTGTCGGTTCGATCAAGATTATGCTCAATGCGTATAGCGAGGGCAGGATTGATCGGCTGTATCTGATGCACAGTGAGTTCGTTAATACCATGAGTCAGAAGCCGGACATTAAAACACTGATTCCGGTTGAAGCGATTGATGCCGGTGATTTGCCACAGCACTGGGACTATATTTATGAACCGGATGCAGTTGAGCTGCTGGATACGGTTCTGATGCGGTATATCGAATCCCAGGTGTATCGTGCCACGATCGAAAATGTTGCCTGCGAGATGGCATCGAAAATGGTTGCGATGAAAAGCGCGACCGACAACGCCATCAAGTTTATCGATCAGCTTCAGCTCGACTACAATAAAGCCCGTCAGGCGGCCATCACCCAGGAAATTTCAGAAATCGTCGGCGGAGCCGCCGCGGTATAGAGGAATAAGAGATATGAGATCCGGAAAAGTTAGCCAGATTATCGGTGCTGTCGTAGACGTACAGTTTCCGCAGGATCAACTACCGAAAGTTTATGACGCACTGCGGATCGAAGATCGTGATCTGACGCTCGAAGTGCAGCAACAACTTGGTGACGGTGTTGTGCGCGCCATTGCGATGGGTTCGAGCGAAGGCCTCGTTCGCGGTCTCGATGTTGCCAATACGGGTGAGCCTATCAAGGTACCGGTCGGCGAGAAGACACTCGGTCGCATCATGGACATACTCGGCACCCCGATCGATCAGCAGGGTCCGGTTGGTGAAGAGAAGCGCATGCCGATTCACCGTGCGGCGCCGAAGTATGAAGATCAGGCGACCTCGACCGAGTTGCTGGAAACCGGCATCAAGGTTGTCGACCTGATCATGCCGATTGCCAAGGGCGGCAAGATCGGTCTGTTTGGTGGTGCGGGTGTCGGCAAGACCGTAACGCTGATGGAACTCATCAACAATATTGCCAAGGGGCACGGCGGTTACTCTGTGTTTGCCGGTGTGGGTGAGCGTACTCGTGAGGGTAATGACTTCTACTATGAAATGAAGGAGTCTGGCGTTCTCGACAAAGTATCGCTCGTTTACGGTCAGATGAATGAGCCACCGGGCAACCGGTTGCGCGTTGCGCTGACCGGCCTGACGATTGCAGAAGATTTTCGTGACGAAGGCCGTGACGTCCTGATGTTTATCGATAACATCTACCGTTATACGCTGGCCGGTACCGAAGTCTCGGCACTGCTCGGCCGGATGCCTTCGGCGGTGGGCTACCAGCCGACGCTGGCTGAGGAAATGGGTGTGTTGCAGGAGCGCATCACGTCCACCAAGACCGGTTCTATTACCTCGTTCCAGGCGGTTTATGTGCCGGCCGATGATTTGACTGATCCGTCACCGGCCACGACCTTTGCTCACCTCGATGCAACCCTGGTGTTGTCGCGACAAATTGCAGAGCTCGGTATTTATCCGGCAGTTGACCCGCTTGACTCGACCAGCCGACTGCTCGACCCGAATGTAATCAGCGCCGATCATTACGATACGGCACGTGGTGTTCAGGCCGTTCTGCAGCGCTATAAAGAACTGCAGGACATCATCGCGATTCTCGGCATGGACGAACTGTCCGAGGAAGATAAACTTTCCGTGCAGCGGGCGCGAAAAATTCAGAAGTTTCTGTCCCAGCCATTTACCGTTGCTGAAACCTTCACAGGCGCCGAAGGCAAGTACGTCAGCCTGCAGGACACGATTCGTGGCTTCAAGGGCATTGTGGCTGGTGAGTATGATCATTTGCCGGAACAGGCGTTCTATATGGTCGGTAGTATTGAAGAAGCTGTGGAGCAAGCCAAGACCATGTAATGGGTCTGGTTTTTTAATGAGAAAAGCTGCATGAGCACCATTCACGTCGAAATAGTCAGCGCCGAAGGTGAAATTTATTCGGGTGATGCCGAGATGGTAGTTGCACCCGCAAGCCTGGGCGATGTGGGCATTACGCCACGACATGCGCCGTTGATGACCAACCTGCGACCCGGTGAGGTGCGGATTAAGGTGCCGGATGAGACCGATGAGGTTTTCATCTATGTGACCGGCGGCGTCCTTGAAGTTCAGCCGCATCTCGTGACGGTGTTGGCCGACTCCGCGTTACATGGTGATCAACTCGATGAGCAGGCGGCGCTTGATGCGCATAAATTGGCCGAGGCTGAGTTGGCCGGTGCTACGGGTAAGGAAGACATTGTGCATGCTCAGTTGCAACTTGTGGAAGCAGCTGCGCGGTATAGTGCGGCGCAGAAGCTTAAGGGTCGGCGTAGCTAGGCCCGATTTTTCTGGTCTTTCCCTCGACACCGTCCAGGGAAAGCCCCCTACAGCCAACGAACCGCGGCCCCCCCTCACCTAACCAATAGTTAATCCACCAAGACTCCAAATTTAAGCCCCAAGCGGGTAAAGTTGATCGCTTGAACACCACGAACTACGGAAATATCGCATGGATGTAAGCGTCGTCATTCTGGCTGCCGGCCAGGGCAAGCGGATGGGCTCTGATCTGCCCAAGGTGTTGCAGCCGTTGGCGGGCCGTCCGTTGCTGGCACACGTAACCGATACGGTTCGTATTCTGGGCCCGGCCCGGATCTGTGTGGTCTATGGGCATGGGGGCGAGCGTGTTAAAGCCGCTTTTACCGACGAAGAGCTGGTCTGGGTGTTGCAGGCAGAACAATTGGGAACCGGACATGCCGTCATGCAGGCCTTGCCGCATTTAGGTGCGGATGATGTCGTACTGATTCTGTGCGGCGATGTGCCGCTGGTGCGGGCGGCGACGATTGAGCCGCTGATCACGGCGGCTGAGACTGACAAGCTCGCTATTCTGACGACCAATCTTGTTGATCCTTCCGGCTATGGCAGGATTGTTCGTGATATCGACAGTCATGTCACGGCCATTGTCGAGGAAAAAGATGCGACCGATGAGCAGAAACTGATCACAGAAATCAACACGGGCCTGATGGCCTGCCGGGCTCAATTACTGACCTCCTGGCTGCCACGGCTCAAGTCGGACAATACCCAGGGTGAATATTATCTGACCGATATCGTTGGTTGTGCGATTGATGATGGCGTTTCAGTTGTGCCGGTAAATACCGATAGCCCGACCGAAGTGCTGGGTATCAATGATAAGAAACAGCTTGCTGAGGCAGAACGTAACCATCAGAAGTCTGTCACTGATGTACTGATGCAGCAGGGTGTCACGATGATTGACCCGCATCGTGTTGATATTCGCGGTAAGCTGACTTGTGGCAGGGATGTGGTTCTGGACATCAATACAATTTTTTCGGGTGACGTTGTTCTCGGGGATGACGTACAGGTTGGCGCAAATACCATTATCAGCAATGCTTCAGTTGGTGCCGGTACCAGGATTTTGCCGAATTGCATCATTGATCAGACTACGATCGGTGCATCATGCGAGATAGGCCCGTATGCGCGCACTCGCCCCGGTGTTGAACTGGATGATCAGGCCAAGCTCGGGAATTTTGTCGAGATCAAGAAAAGCCGTATCGGTATGGGCAGCAAAGTTAATCACCTGACCTATATTGGCGACACGACCATCGGTGAGAGGGTTAATGTTGGTGCAGGGACTATTACCTGTAACTACGATGGTGCGAACAAACATCCGACCGTAATCGGCGATGGCGCATTTATCGGTTCAGGCGTCGAGCTGGTGGCGCCGGTTAATATCGGTGCCGGCGCAACGATCGGTGCCGGCGCGACGGTTTCGAAGGATGCGCCGGCCGGCGAACTGACCGTTGAGCGAGCCCGGCAGAAAGTTATAAAGGGCTGGCAGCGACCAACCAAGGATAAGCCCGGGGAATAAATTCAGGAAAAATGGGCTCTATTCCATTTTTCTGTTGAAAAACCCGGATAATTCGGGGCCAACAACTAAACAGGGCTGAAGAACTATGTGCGGAATTGTCGGCGCAGTTGCAGAACGAAACGTTGTTCCGATATTAATTGAGGGCCTCAGGCGTCTCGAGTATCGCGGCTATGATTCGGCCGGCATTGCAGCGCTTGCCGACGGCGTACTTGAAAGGCGTCGCCGGCTCGGCAAGGTGGCAGAGCTTGAATCGGCCCTGGACAATGAGCCGTTGTCCAGCCGGACCGGCATTGCTCACACTCGCTGGGCGACGCACGGTGAACCGAGTGAAGTAAATGCCCACCCGCACATGTCCGGTGATGATTTGGCCATTGTCCATAACGGCATCATCGAGAATTATGAAGATCTGCGTTTCAAGCTGACTGCACTCGGTTATGAGTGTGTGACGCAAACTGATAGCGAAGTTATCGTTCATCTGATTCATTATCACCTGCAGACAACACCTGATCTCCCTGACGCAGTTCGGGCAACCAGTCTCGAGCTTGAGGGTGCATACGCGCTTGTTGTGTTGTCTCTCGCCGATCCGGATCGCATCGTACTCGCCCGTCATGCGATGCCGGTCGTCATCGGTCTGGGTGTTGAAGAAAATTTTGTCGCATCCGATGTTGCCGCCCTGTTACCGGTCACACGGCAGATTATTTTTCTCGAAGATGGCGATATCGCTGACGTACACAAGCATAGCGTGCGGATCATCGACGCGACTGGTGCACCGGTCGAGAGAGCAGTGCGCGAAAGTGAGATGTCGGCTGACGCCATTGATAAGGGTGGTTATCAGCATTTTATGATCAAGGAAATCCACGAGCAACCGGAAGGGATCGTGCAGACGCTTGAAGAGCGAATTAGTAGTGATCGTATGCTTGATGCGGCCTTTGGCCCGGGTGCTGCGGAAGTGTTTAACCGCACGAAAGGTGTACATATCGTTGCCTGCGGTACTAGCTACCATGCCGGTGTGGTCGCTCGTTACTTCATTGAGCAGTTCTGTCACCTGCCGTGTAATGTCGAGATTGCCAGTGAGTATCGCTATCGCAATCCGGTCGTGCCGCCCGATACACTGTTCGTAACGATTTCACAGTCCGGTGAAACAGCCGACACACTCGCGGCGCTGAATCTGGCGAAGGATGCCGGTTATCTCGCAACACTGGCGATCTGTAACGTAGCGGAGAGTTCCCTGGTCAGGGATTCTGACCTCGTCATGCTGACACGTGCCGGCCCGGAAATCGGTGTTGCGTCGACAAAGGCGTTTACGACCCAACTGGCGGCGCTGTCATTGCTCGTTATTTCACTCGAAAAGTGCCATGGCGATGATTCCGAACGTACCGCTGAGCACATCAAGCGGTTGCTTGAAGTGCCACGTATGGTCGAGCAGACACTGGCACTCGATACGGTCATGCGCGATCTTGCAGAAAGATTTGCTGATAAACAGCATGCCTTGTTCCTCGGCCGCGGGATTATGCATCCGATCGCGATGGAGGGCGCACTAAAGCTCAAGGAGATTTCATATATTCATGCAGAGGCCTACCCTGCCGGTGAGTTAAAGCATGGGCCGCTGGCGTTGGTCGATGCGGATATGCCGGTCGTGGCGGTGGCGCCAAATGACAATTTGCTGGAAAAGCTTAAATCAAACCTGATGGAGGTGCGCGCACGTGGCGGCGAGTTGATTGTATTTGCCGATCCGGATTCCGGGTTTGAATCCAGTGACGGTGTCACGGTCATTGAGATGCCGCAACATATCAGCTACTTTCAGGCACCGATTGTCTACACGGTGCCGCTGCAACTGCTGGCATATCATGTAGCAGTGTTGAAAGGAACGGATGTTGATCAGCCGCGTAATCTCGCGAAGTCCGTGACAGTAGAGTAAAACGGCCTGGCTCCCATTTCAGGAGCTGTACACACGGATTATTTTGAGTTGTCTGGCACGTGCTGGTCTGACAACCGCTGGCTGACCAGCGCACTGACTGATTGAATCGGGTTGTCGAGCGCCGTATAGCACGGAGGGCTGCGCCGCAGTTCATGCCAGTCACCACTGTCGATGATTCGGCAGAGATAGTGCAGATTCTTTTCTATAAATTCAAAATATGGATTGCGCCCGTCATAGAGTACTTCGATGTACTGATAGGCACGATTGAACTTTGTGTTTAATCTTTTCATTGCCATGTTCTGAAAAAAGTCAGGGGTTTTTTTCAACAGGTCGATGCCTGACGAGTAGTTCATATCATTGATATAAATTGAATCTTTTTTGATCGTGACACCGGCCAGTACAAACTCCGAATACAGGCGATCGCGGCATTTCTCCAGATAACAGCGATCGGCCATCTGCGCCATAAGGTCGGCCGTGCCAAGAAAATGACCAACCATGATGTCGTTCGGATCATCCAGCTCGATATCATCGATGTCGATCTCATAGCCGGTGAAATGCACAATCCGTGTTGCCACCTCGCTCCAGTGTTCCAACCCAAGGCGTGGCAATATCGTGCGCAGAAATTCTGCGCCGCGGGAAACGTGCCAGCTCGTAACCTCGGCGCCGTTTTGCCAGCGCAGCTCATCGGTACGCCGGATATAACCGGAATCGTGAAACAGGGCCGTGATGATACCCAGCATGGTACGTTCTGGGCCAAGTCGGTCTTTTTCGGCACAGGTACTTTCATACCCGGCCATTAATCGTGTCATGGCCAGTGTCATGTCGAGGGTATGCTGTTTGTCGTGATAGACCGTGTCGCAACCACGATAACCGGGCAGGCGGCCATCGAACAGCAGGTTAAAATCGTGAAAGGCAAGCCATAATGGATCGAATGATGCGGTGGGAAACATCATCTCGAACAGCGCCTGCACGGCATCACGGACTGCGGGAACCGAAGCGACGTTTACCGTATTCGTGACATCATAATCGTCACGACGATCAGCCGGTTGCGAGCGGCTGCCAGGAAGAAAATCAGGACTATTGACCATACAGGGATTGGCTATTAAGCCTAAGTTTTTATTATTGAAGAGATTTTCGCATAATCGTGATGCTCATTGCCGGTACTGGGCCACAGAAATGAGGTATCCAAACAGTGTGCCTGAAGCCAATTCCACACGTTCAGAGGTAATTATGTCGAATAGTTGCTATGGCGTTTGGTCGAACACGGCAAATACGGGTGCATGATCGGAGGGTCGTTCGAGTTTACGAGGTTCAGGATCAACATCGCTTGTCGTGCAAAGGCCAGCCATCGCTGCCGATGCGAGAATAAGGTCGATGCGCAGGCCGCGCTTGCGGCGAAATGCTGCGGCCCGATAGTCCCACCAGCTGAATGTATTGTCCGGCTGGTCGAACAGCCGGAAGGTGTCGGTAAATCCGATGGATTCAATGTCCTGCAACTGAGCTCGTTCATCATCGCTGCACAGTATCTTGCCGCGCCATTGGTCCGGGTCATAAACATCGCGATCTGCCGGCGCAATGTTGAAATCGCCCATTACGACGATATTCGGATTGGCAACGAGTTCTGCTGTGAGCCAGTCTCGTAACGCGTCGAGCCAGGCAAGTTTGTAAACAAATTTATCTGCGCCAATGGCCTGCCCGTTCGGTACATACAGGTTGGCGACGCGCACCTTACCATAATCGGCGGCGATCACCCGGCGCTGTTCGTCGGGAAAATTTGGCAGGCCGGTCGTCACGTTGGTGGGTTCCTGTTGCGACAACAGGGCGACGCCGTTATAGGTTTTTTGTCCGAATGCGACGGACCGATAACCGAGTTCCGCAATCTCATCGGCCGGGAATGCCTCAGTCGGCATTTTCAGTTCCTGCAGGCCGAGAACATCTGGCTGATGTTTGTCCAGCCAATCGAGAACATGAGGCAAGCGAACCCGTAATGAATTGACGTTCCAGCTGGCAATTTTCATGGCGTTTCGGCCGCGATACCGGATTGTGCGAGCAATGGTTCAATCTGTGGTGGACGGCCGCGAAAAGCCTTAAACGCATCGCTGATCTGGCGGGTACCGCCGATCTCCAGAATTTCGCAGCGAAACCGTTCGGCAATATCCGTAGCAAAAATTCCGTGCTCTTCAAAGGCCGACCAGGTATCCGCCGCAAGTACTTCAGCCCATTTGTAGCTGTAGTAACCGGCCGCATAACCGCCGGCAAAGATATGCGAGAACGAATTGGCAAACCGGTTAAAGTCGGGTTGTTTGATAACCGCAACCTGTTGCCTGATCTCATCCAGCAGCGCGTTAATATTGCCGCCGACTAACGGGTCATATTCGGCGTGCAGGCGCAGATCAAAAATTGCCAGTTCCAGTTGACGCAGCATCTGCAGTCCGGCATGAAAAGTACGTGAAGCCTGCAACTTGTCGAGCAGCTCATCCGGCAGAGATTCGCCGGTTTCGTAGTGCCCGGAAATCATCCGCAGAACCTCCGGCTCCCATGCAAAGTTCTCCATGAACTGGCTCGGCAGTTCCACGGCATCCCACGGTACGCCATTGGTTCCGGATACGCTCGGATAATCTACGCGGGTCAGCAGGTGGTGCAGCGTGTGGCCAAATTCGTGGAACAGCGTCAGTACATCGCTGTGCGTCAGCAGACTGGGTGTTGATTCGGTCACCGCGGCAAAGTTGCAGACCAGGTGGGCAACCGGCCGTGCGGATTGGCCGGCAAAATCCTTGCGACTGATGCATTCATCCATCCATGCTCCGGAGCGTTTGTCCGGGCGAGCGAACAGATCCATATAAAAACCGCCGACAACGACACCATCGGGTTGTGTCAGTTCGATAAAGCTCACATCCTTGTGCCACACATCAATGTCGTCGACCTGCTTTGCCGTCAGGCCATACAGCCTGGTCATGACTTCGAACAGTCCCGCGAGGACCCGGTCGAGCGGCAGGTAGGGTCGTAATTGTTCATCCGAAACCGAGTAGCGTTCCTCGCGGAGCTTTTCCGACCAGAAGGCAATATCCCAGGCGTTGAGGGATTCGCCTGCAAAACGCTCTAGTTCAGCCAGTTCCTTACTTGCGGTAGTGCGGGATTTTTCCGCGAGACCGGTCAGGAATCCGAGTACTTCGGCAACTGAGTCAGCCATTTTGGTGGCGAGCGAATAAGCGGCAAAATTCTCAAAATCAATCAGCCCGGCTACCGCATGGCGGAGTTCGAGTATGCGTTCGATGGTAGCGGTGTTATCAAAGTTATCATTATCGGTCTGAGCGGAGGCGCGGGTCATCCAGGCGCGGTAGAAACGTTGGCGCAGGTCGCGATTTTCCGCGTGCGTTAGGATTGCCACATAAGTCGGTTGGTCGAGCCTGAATAGCCATCCGTCCAGTGAAGTCTCACCGGCATTCTGGGCGGCTTGCTCCATGACCCAGGCTGGCAGCCCGGCCAGTTGCGCTTTATCAGTTTCGTGAGCGGACCAGGCGGCCATCGAGTCGAGAACGTTTTGCTCGAAACGTGCGCCGAGTTGTGTCAATTCTTCAACCAGGGCCTTGAATTGCTGCTTCTGTGCCTCGGGCAGGTCTACGCCGGCCAGGCGGAAATCCCGCAGCGCTTGGTTAACGACACTGGCAGCCGGGCTGCTGGCCGCATCATCCGGCAGCGTCTCGGCCACTTTTTGATACAGGCGCCACAGGCGCGTGTCCTGTGCCATCTCAGTCTGGTAGCGTGACAGCGCCGGCAGACAGTCGTTATAGGCTGCGCGCAGTTCCGGTGAATTCATGACGCCATGCAGGTGGCCGATCGGACCCCAGACGCGGCCGAGCTGATCGCCGAGTTCTTCGAGCGGCAGAATAGCGGTTGCAAAATCTGCTGCCTGGTCCTCGGCGTCGGTGAGCAATGTTTCGAGGCGCTCACGGTTTGCATTGAGTCTGTAGGTCAACGCAGGTTCGATGTGTTCAGGTTTGATCGCGCTGAATTCGGGCAGCCGATCGACGGCCAAGAGCGGGTTTGTCCCCATTCGACAGGAGATTCCTTGTGGTGTGTCTGTACGGCGAAAGCGGCATCCTATCACAGCGGCACAACGTGACTTACACTTCTAAGTAAGGCCACTTGGTCGGGCACCACAAGGTGGAATGAATAATATGTCTGAACAAAACTCCTTCGACCTGATTGTCATGGGCGGCGGCAGCGGCGGGCTGGCTGCGGCACAACGCGCGGCGGAGTATGGTGCGCGAGTGGCCGTCGTCGAGGCCGGCCGGCTCGGCGGAACCTGCGTCAACGTGGGTTGCGTACCGAAGAAAATCATGTGGAATGCGGCCAGTGCGGCGCACGCAATGCATGATGCAGCCGGTTACGGGTTTGCCAGCGCTGCGTTAAGGCATGACTGGTCTGCGCTCAAGTCACGACGCGATGACTATGTGGCTCGGTTAAACGGTATCTATGCGCAAAATCTTGCCAACAAGGCTATTGAATATGTTGTTGGCTTTGGAGTTTTGGAAGGGCCGAATCGCGTACGCGTCGGTGACCGGCAGTTGAGTGCCGAGCGGATTCTGATCGCCGTCGGCGGTGAACCGATCGTGCCCGAGCTTCCCGGTGCCGAGCTCGGCATCACTTCCGATGGGTTTTTTGCGCTCGATACTTTACCGGGTCGGGTTGCGATGGTCGGTAGCGGTTATATATCCGTGGAACTGGCCGGGATGCTGCGGGCACTCGGTGCGGAAGTAGACCTGCTGGTTCGATTCGATAGCGTATTGCGCTCGTTCGATGAGATGCTGCAGCAATCGGTCCTGGCGGTACTGCAGTCGGACGGCATCGTATTGCATCGGGGCGCCGTACCGACCGGTATCGAGCAGGATGATGATGGACTGATACTCACGACCGAAGACGGCAATCGGCACGGACCCTATGATTCATTGATCTGGTGCATCGGACGTCGCGCATCGACGCAGGCACTTGGGCTCGAATCCGCGGGCGTTGCGGTCGATGATCGCGGCTCTATTATTACCGACGAATGGCAGGCCACGAGTAACCCGACCATTTTTGCGGTTGGCGACGTGACCGGCCGTGCCGCACTGACCCCGGTCGCCATCGCGGCCGGCCGGCGACTCGCCGATCGCCTGTACGGCGATATGCCCGATCGGCGGCTCGACTACAACAACATCGCTACCGTTGTATTTACTCATCCGCCGGTCGGTACCTGCGGACTGACAGAAAAGCAGGCCCGTGAGCAATATGGTGACGAGGTTGATGTCTACTCATCCGAATTCGTGCCGATGATCAACAGTTTTACCGAGCACCGAACCCGGGCAAGCATGAAGCTCATCACGGTTGGAAAAGATCANCGCGTNGTCGGNGTACACNTGTTCGGGCCGGGTGCCGACGAGATGNTGCAGGGTTTNGCCGTCGCGATTCGCATGGGGGCAACCAAGCAGGACTTTGACGACACGGTCGCGATTCACCCGACCAGCGCTGAAGAACTCGTCACCATGCGTTAAATGGAGTGGCTACTCCCCTATCGCGGTATCCATCGAAACAGGTCCACCGTCTTGTGCCCAGAACGGCGGCACGCGCAAACCGATCGCCGAAGCACACATCGCGGCGGCACCCAGCAGCACGAATATTCCGGCATTGCCGTAGACGATCAGGAAGGCAAGTGATGACAGCAGAAACGGATTATGCGACAGCATAACTTTGCCGTTATTGGTGGCCCTGATGTTATGCGGCGGGGATACATGGATATCCCACCAGCCGAGCTGATAATTCATGTTATAGACTGCAAATATAGCGATTAACAAAATGGCGTTGACGATTCCGGGCAGCTGGAAAACTTCCAGAATCGAATAGATAGAGAGCATCAGGAGCCCGACACAGGCGCCCCAGGTCAGGCCATAAATCGCAGTGGGCAGGAGGTATAACTTGCGGCCATGTGTCAGGGTGCCGCGCGGCCACCAGTAGACGTAAGCCCAGATGACGATGACGCAACAGGCGGCAAAGGCGGCGTTCCAGACCGGGTCGGCAGCCTGCTCGCTGGTTACGAGCGGTGATTGTACGACCACTTTGAAGACGCCCGTCACCCAGCTGAAAACAATCACGAAACAGAAATAAATACCGGCCCGCAGCCAGGCCATCGGCGGGCTGTGTACCATGGGCGCATGTCTTGATCGCTCGCGAAACAGCAAGGCGCCGAGCAGCGCACAAATAATGAATATGCCGAAAATAAAATAGTCGTCCCAGGTGCCGGTAAAGGTATAGCCCTGGGTGAAATAGTTGGTTGGCTTCATCGTTCGGGTTCCTCGGTCAAAAACCAGTGCCATGGTTCATAAGTTAATTCCCATTCGTTGTTGTACCCATAGGGCATCTGAAAGCCAAAACTTCCGGCCCGCGTGTTCAGCCACTGAAAGGCCGGTGAGGTATCGAATGCCTCGATCAGCGGGCGTACGCCGGGTGTGGCGATATCGATGGCCCGGCCGGTATGGTGCTGGCTGTAACCGGGCGCGGTGTTGACCTTCAGGATGGTTTCGATCGATTGTCCGGCCGCCAGTTTTTTCGTGATCAACTGCGCCTGGTACTCGATACTGCGAAATCCGGACACCATCAATAGCTCGATCGAGTCAGTTGCAGCAGCTGCAGTCATATCCGCCCAGGCTCGGGCAGTTGCCGGTGTCAGGCGCTGCGAGCGGCCGATAATATTTGGCCCGACGTCGATGAGTTCTTCGGCTTCGGCGAAGCGTGGTAATGCCGGTGAGCGGCCATAGGATTCGGGGATGCCGAGTTGTTCGAGAATATGCTCCACGGGGGTATCTGGTCAGTGGGTTCGGGTTTAACAGCTATACCGCCAGTCGTAATGACCGGTGAGTGTGTGAGGTTGTAGCGGTTTTTCGGGCCTCTTGTATTAAAGGCCCGATGGCTGGAGCGCCGGTGTAGAAACTGATCGCCAGTGTCATGACGGACCTCTTATTCATAAATCTGTACCAGAAGTGATCACTATACCGTGATTCTAATGCCTCACGAATACCCGGCCATGAACAGGTTATTCTGGATACCTGGCCGCCCTAAACGTTGTATTTCTACCACAAAAAACCGTTATATCAATATCAATAGTTTGTATGACATTGTTATTATTGTAATTTTTATCAATCAATAATACTTAGTCTAAATTTTGCGTAAT
The DNA here is from genome assembly GCA_002688175.1 of Chromatiales bacterium. Taxonomy (GTDB): domain Bacteria; phylum Pseudomonadota; class Gammaproteobacteria; order Steroidobacterales; genus SMWD01. Next base: position 2,219 of record NZCC01000003.1, on the reverse strand, counting down.
AATATCTGTTGTTTTATATTCCGCCTTATTGGCAGCTGCGAATCATGCTGGGGCAATCGTGGCTGATGCATTTTTGTTGTATTTCCACAATTTGGGGGACATATATTATGTCTAGTTCAAGACGCAGCTATGCAGTGTTATGCGGGCTGATTCTTTCATTTGCCCTGTTGATACCCGGAACATCCGTTCTGGCAGCGGGCGAAGAAATGGTCATTACCGGTTCGCGTATTCCGCAAGGCGATAAAGAAAGTATAAATCCAATCACGGTGCTCTCGGACGAAGACTTCAAGGTCTCCGGTAACGTCACCATAGAGAATTTCATGCAGGAACTGCCGCAGGTTTTCGGTGGTGACTACGGTTCAACCGTTAACAACGGCAACCCGGGTTTTGCGACCGCCTCGATGCGTGGCCTCGGACCGAATCGCACCCTGGTGCTGATTAATGGTAAGCGCCCTGCACCGGCCGGTACCAACGGTTTTGTTGATCTGAACATGATTCCGGCCGCCATGGTGGACCGGATCGAAGTCGTTCGCGACGGCGCGTCGACTATCTACGGTTCAGATGCGATCGCCGGCGTGCTCAATATCCTTACCAAGGACGATTTCGACGGCGTTGAGTTCACCGCCCAGTGGGGACAGACGACCGAAAGCGATGGTGACGAACTCAATCTCGCCATGACTATCGGTGGTTCGTCGGACCGCGGTAATTTCGTTATTACGGCGCAATACACGGAACGGGATGAGATTCGCCAGGGCGACCGGGGCTTCTCCGAGTGTCCATTTGGCGAGGAAACGGTTGCTGGTGTCATTACCAAGAACTGTATCGGTAGCGGTACGACCTACCCGGCCCACATCTTCCCGGACGTCGATGATGCCCTGGATTATATTGTCGACCCTACCACCGGAGTTGTCCGGCCGTTTACCAGTTCCGACACCTTTAATTATGCGACATCAAGCTACATGGTCACCCCACAGGATGTTTACAGCGTCTACGGCTTTGGCAATTTAAACATTGTCGAGGAAGGCAGCAGTTTTACATCGGTCAACACGAATCTGACGGTTAACTTCGCTAACCGTCAGTCTGAACAGCTGATGGCGCCGGAAGGAACGTTCTGGGCTCCGCAAATTTCGCAGACTCATCCCGACAATCCATTCGGCGATATACTCTGTGCCGGAAATCCGGATTGTACGGTGCCGCAAGATGTCTTCATTGCACGCCGCTTGCGGGAAACGGCCGGGCGTGGATTTACCCAGGATGTCAGCAGCTTTCAAATCATCCCGGGTCTTGACGGCGTCTTCAGCAATGACTGGACCTGGGATCTAAGCTACAGCTATGCCCGTTATGTGGATTCACAGCGCGACACTGATCGCGGCAACCGTCCGCGCATCGATATGATGCTTGACCCGGCTTTATGTACTGAGGCACTCAATCCAGACTGCTTCGCTGCTACCGGTGGTACCTCTGGGGTGGACCCCTTCAGCGTCTGGAACCCGTTTGCACGGGATACCCTGACGCCCGAGATGCAGGCTTATGCGCTGGTATCTCCGAACGAACTCCAAAAATCTGAGCTAAAGGTTCTGGAATTTAATCTCGTCGGCGATATCCCGGCGCTCGAACTGGGAGGCGGACCAGTGGGCTGGTCCCTCGGCTATCAGAATCGTCAGGAAGACTCAACGGTACTGCCTGATGCTGCTTCTTTGTTAGGCCAGGTATTTAATGTGGCCGGCGAAACTACGGTAGGCGGTTATGAGGTTGACGAGGTCTACGGCGAAATCCGGGCCCCGATCCTCGAAGGCGCACCGTTTGCAGAAGTGCTGACGGTCACAGCTTCGGCGCGCTGGTCGGACTATGATTTTCTGAGCGGTTCCGATACGAACTGGAAGTTTGGCGCCGAGTGGGCGCCGATCAATGCGGTTCGTCTGCGTGCTACGGTCTCAGAGGGTTTCCGGGCACCGAACATCGACGAATTGTTTTCACCGGTCGAGCAGACGGCTGCTAACTATAACGATCCGTGTAACAACTATGGCGCATCGTTGAGCCCCGGCAATGTTGTTTACGATAATTGCTTCTCTGAGGGCCTGCCGACTAATTTTTCTATTACCTCCAGCCAGGCCTTCGGCAATATCGGCGGTAATTCGGATCTGACACCCGAGACGTCCGATAACTGGACGATCGGTGTCGTGATTGCGCCGGAATCCATTCCAACTCTTGTTATAACG
>NZCC01000002.1 GCA_002688175.1 Chromatiales bacterium | reverse complement strand
GGCCGGTGAGAGGTTGCTAAGGGAGGCTATCGTCAAGCTGCCCGAACAGCCGTCTCTGCATTATTCACTGGGGCTGTCCCTGGTGCGCCAGGGCCGTACAGGCGAAGCCCGGGACGAATTGCTGTTGGCGGCCGCAGCGCAGGATGCCGATGCGCGCATGGCACTGGCGTATGCGCTGATACTGGATAAGCAGGGGGAAACCGATGCGGCGATCGACTACCTTAATGCTTCGCTGGAGCGCTTCGGTGATGATCCTTCGTTACGTGCTGTGCTGGATAATTTACAGAAGTGAACATCAGGATTTAGTGAATATCCCGCCAATGCTCTCTTTTTAACAGCCATACGGGAACTAAAAGGACCAGCAGGAAAATAATGACGTATTTCCTGAAGTAAGATGCAACTGAATTGCTTTTTAGGCGTGTAGCTCAAAACACCAAACAACCGGGGTGCTGAAATGGTGTCTACCACTGGATTCGATAAACAAGATCCAATCCCGCCATACAGGATAATTACGAATGAGGTCGATCTGCCGCCCAAAACTGCGGCTTGGGTGCTTTTTGCCCACTTTGTTACTACCGTGACACCGTTGTACATGATGTGGGTTGTTTATGAGCATTGGAGCTATCTGTTGGAGCATTCATTTTCCCCGCACATGTTTTATGTGGCAGCTGCAATGTTCCTGTGTTCCAGCCCGTTTGAGGTAGCCCAGAACAATATCGACACATGGTATCTGACTGAAAAATGCGGCAGCGTCTATGGCGTAGGATTTTGTGACTTCCTGTTCTGGTTTTTCATGATCCTGGGAATGGTGGCGCTGACCGTTGCGGCCCGGGGTGATAATGTCTGGTTGGTCGGAATTGCCTGTAGCGCAATAGTAGTCTACCCGTTTGTCTATTTATTGCGGGGGATTCCGTATCCGGCTCTCGCGCTCTGCGGAATACCGGCTGTGCTTGCGATGTACGCAATATTCGGCGACCCGCTGATATTTTTCCTGGTCATCGGGCCGTCTGCAGTTCTCATGTATTTCATCACAGCAATAGTGCGAACCGGTGCCCAGTTCCTGCACGGTTTCGCAACTCTTTCGGCCGGCGTCGGGTTCCTGGCAGCCAGCTGGGGTATGCTGAGTGGGATTACAGGACGGCCCCATAGTTGGGCCACGTTTATTATAGTCTGTATGGTTTTGCTGGTAGTTGGGGTCGTATTGCGACCAACGATTCTGCGTCTTGCGCCCACGCCACATCGCATTGCTGCCGAGGACCAGAATACTATCTGCTAAGAAACCTGTAGGTACCGGTGTTTGGTGTCCTGGCGCCGGATCTTAGCGGATATTTTTGCTCGACACAGTTTGTAATGCGGCTGCAAATCCAGGCTAATAATGTAAATACTTTACACCGACGTCGGACTTCTGAGACCGTGAATATCTCGCCAATACTCTCTCTTGAGTAGCCAAACGGGGATTAATAGAACCAGCAGGAAAATAATGACGTATTTTCCGAAATTCTGCCGCCAGGGTTTTATGGGCTCTGCCATGTAATCCATGAAGTTAGTCAGATCACGCATATCCCTGGAAAATTCTTCCTCACTCATGGATTCCTGACTGGATGCAAGGATCCAGGGCATCGCTACATTATTCATAACACGATTGTTGTAACCGAAGGTTGTTTTTTCGTCCTTGTAGAATCCCATCAGATAGGAATAAACCCAATCAACGCCCCGGTATTTGGCTTCTAATGTAAGGTCGGGCGGAGCGATCCCATACGCTTTTTCGCCGGCATCTGGTGTCATCGCCGAGGAAATAGTATCCGAGATCTTGGTCGCGCCGAAGCGCAGCATATTATCCACTACCTCTTCTTCGCTAATTTCAAGATCCCTGGCCAGGCGGGCATAGCGCATATATTTTGCCGAATGACATGATGTGCACTGATTGATAAATAAATATGCGCCCCGACGCAAAGACGCTTTGTCCTGAATATCGGTGTTGGCACTTAATAATTCCACCGGTGATTCTGCTGCCAGAAGTGCAGTAGATAAGAGCGTCAGAGTGATCGTTAAGTACAGCAATTTCATTACCGGGACCTTTGTCCGTTGGCGGTAATACGCTCAGGTACTGTTTTGCAGGTTTCCCACCTCGTATAAAAAGGCATCAGCAGGAAGTAGGCAAAGTAAATTATTGTAAACGTGGGTGATACCCATTCAGGCGCCCAATCCGCTGGTTTGATGCCGAGCACACCAAGGCCAATAAAGCAGAATGTCCAGATCATTAAAAATGCTTTGCTGACTCTGCCCTTGTAACGCAGCGACTTGACTGGGCTGCGATCCAGCCATGGAAGAAAAAAGAGTACAAGAATGGCTCCGGTTATCACTATCAGGCCCCAGAACTTTGCATCCATGCCGAGAAAAGTAATGGTTACCGCTCTTAACATGGCGTAGAACGGGGTGAAATACCAAACCGGCGTGATGTGGTCAGGAGTGCTCAGGTTGTTGGCAGGTATATAGTTGGGCGGTTCAATAAAAAATCCTCCCCCGTCAGGGAAGTAAAATATTGTCACAAAGAAAGCCAGGATAAATAAGACGACCGGGATCAGATCGTGGACGGTGTAATAGGGGTGGAAGGGAATGCCATCCAGGGGTATCCCGTTTTCATCTTTGTGAGCCTTGATGTCGATCCCTTCGGGGTTATTTGAGCCTACCTGATGCAGGGCAATCACATGTAAGTAAATGCCTGCGATCAGAATGATCGGGACCAGTGCGACATGAAAGGCGAAAAACCGGCTTAGTGTCGCTCCGCTAATAAAAAAGTCACCCTGTACCCATATTTGCAGATCTTCCCCGATAACAGGAATGACGCCAATTATATTCATGATGACTTTAGCGCCCCAGAAAGACATATTGCCAAAGGGAAGCACATAGCCAAAAAAACCTTCAGCCATCATCAGGAGATAAATAAACATACCGATCAGCCACACTAACTCACGTGGTTTCTTGTATGAGCCATAAAGAAAACCGCGATAAATGTGCAAATAGACAGCTATAAAGAAGAAAGAAGCGCCGACTTCGTGCATGTAACGAATAATCCAGCCTGATTCGACATCACGCATGATGTACTCAATGGATGCAAATGCACTTTCTATTGTGGGGGTATAAAACATGGTGAGCCAAATGCCACTTAATAATTGGTTGGCAAATGCCAGCATTGCGAGTACACCGAAGAAATACCAGAAGTTCAGGTTTTTCGGCGCATAATACTCACTCATATGCGTCTTGAACGCTTGAATAATGGGCAGTCGGTAATCAATCCAATGCAGTAAGTCCGTGCTCTTTCTGGTCAGAAGACTCATCAGGCTTGTCTCTCTTCATCAATCCCTACGACCAGCGTGTTTGCATCTGCAAAATAATGTGGCGGAACCTTGAGGTTGGTCGGAGCAGGCACGCCTTTGTAGACTCGACCGGAAAAATCAAATTTTGAACCGTGACAAGGACAAAAAAAGCCAGTGAAACCATTGGTATTTTTTTTGTTACGAAATTTTGGTGTACACCCCAGGTGGGTACAAACCCCCTCGATCACTAATATTTCCGGTTTTATCGAGCGGTGGTTATTCCTGGCGTACTCAGGCTGCTGGTCATCTTCTGAGTCCGGGTTCAGCAATTCATTATTCAGATCCAGAGTCGATGCAATCATTTCCTTCGTTCGCTTGACGATATAGATGGGCCGGCCTCGCCATTCTTCGACCAGTAAAGCACCTTCGGGGATTGAGGCCAGGTCGATAGTTATCGGTGCACCCGCAGCTTTTGCCCGAACGCTCGGGTTCCAGGAGCGTATGTAGGGGGTAATCCATCCGGCTCCGCCAACGGCAAATAATGCGCAGCTTGTTACGGTCAGAAACATTCTCCGCTCATTACGTAGCTCATTATTACTGTCATTGCACATTCAATTGCCTCACGAACATCCTGTAGTTTCAGTCACAGCCCATACCAGACCTGACTTCAATCCGAAGGAATAAAGGGCGCTGATAAAAGGGTGGTACCGATCGAGTTGGCCAGCAAAATTCAGGTAATCATACTAATATAGTATGCAAAGAATTGCCATAGATTTTGACTTGTGATCATGAGTGACTGGAGCTTAAGGGGCGTCGAGCAGCGGTGTTATCAGTGTGTCGGCAAGGCACATGAAAGCAGGGTGATGGCAGGTCAGGCCGTAATTTCCTTAATGGAAACCGATTGTAGTTTCTCGACTATCTCTTTATTTACTTCGCACCATTTATGCGCCAATGGGCATGTGGCCTCCAGAGAACAGCGATTGTCTGGGTGAATGCCGGTGCAATCCGTCAGGGAAATGGGGCCATCAATGGCCTGAATGATATCAGCAACACTGATCTCTGATGCGGGGCACGCCAGTTTGTACCCGCCTTTGTTGCCGCGAAATGAATTGAGCAAACCTGCATCGACCATGTATTTGAGAAGTTTGCGTACGGTGGCTATTGGAATTTTGGAACGTTGAACGACATCTCTGGTTGTTAACAGGCCTTCGGCATCAACAAAAACAGTTGCAATCACCAGGCCATAATCCGGCAATCTTCCTAAACGTAACATTTTGCAAAAACCCTCAAGTCTTTAATATTAATGATGTGATCTCATGGGGAAGCTGCCCTGATCTTTTGCATAAGAATATTCATGTCCATTCCCTGCGGCGAAAAACTGTGTGCAGGCCCGCAGGTGGATTGATCATTGTTCGCGAGCCTTTATGTGAGGTCGGACGGTATAATCGCGTAGATGTTGAAGTTTGTCATTCGTTCATTTTGCCTGCCAGTCACTACGTGAATCCCGAATCGACCCTGACACTGTGCCGGATATAGGTGGATAGAAGGACAGCCCAGCAACCAGAGTACACTGGCGATTGCCTGAAATGTAGGCACTTGATGCAAGTGGCGGACATCCGACTTGATTTATGCCAATCTGACGTCAACGAAAATTTCTGGATAGCATGGACGCAAAAGAAAAACTGCAACGGCGGATTTTTACCAGGTTACTCCGTCCGTATCTTGAGAAACTCTATCGGCAGGCCTATTGGTTGACCCGTAACCAGCAAGATGCCGAGGATGTTGTGCAGGATGTGCTGATCAAGCTATTCGGTTTGACTACGATAGTACGGGCATCGAGGCAACGTTACGAAACCGCAAAGACCGGTTTGGTTATGGTGTGGATGCACGTATCGCGCAACGGGATTACACAAATATTGCAAATATATTCTCGTATGATCATGACTTTGCGTTGCTGGGCGGCTACCTGAATTACCGATTTACCCCGCGAGCCAGAACGGAACTGGGTTATACCTACTATGTTCGCGATTATGATGAACGACGGGCTCGTAATGAACTTGGCGATGCCTTACTGGCCAATTCGCCACTGAAATATACCTATCACAAAATTGAGGTTAGTCAGCTGCAACGTTTCAGTAGTGCACTGCTTATGGAATTTAGCTATGCCTACATTAAACGGGATGATGATTTTGTCGGCTATAACGATTATGACCAGCACCAGATTAAGGCTGCCGGCAGTTACCGGTTTTCCCCGCAACTGAGGGGTTTGTTGCGGGTATCCTGGCGTGACATGGATTACCCGAATGCATTTGCATTCAATGAGCCCACTGCCAGGCAAAAGCAGTACGATGAATTTGAAGTCTTTATGGCCGCCGAATATTCGCTGACAGAGCGCTTGTCTCTCTGGGCAAGAATTCGTTATCAGGACGTCGGCTCGACTGACCCGCGCGGCGCCTATGATAGAACCCGCGCTTCGCTGGGGATCAGCTGGGAAAGCAAGTAATTAATATCTCTGTCGACTCTCCTTGATAATCCATAACCAGTATTAAATAAAAACAGCTTTAGTGGCCGGGATAGCGGTCATCGGGGCGCAGATGCTGCCTGGGTATATCAGAAGCTCTCAGGGTCTGACTTAACTTGTCAGAGGTATTTTTTATGGATGCATTCAGGCTCTGAATGACACACCAGTCCATCCCGTTTGTCATTCGTTTTGGCATCGTCAGGTTGGCCAGATATCCCGACACATCGGTCTGATCGAGCAACAACTGGAGCACAAGTTCGGCACGGGGTTTCACCCGCAGGTCGCTGACACGATTACGAAAACCCCAGCGCACAATGTAGCTGTCGCAATACTCTTCCTGGCTGGCAGGCGGCGCATTGGTATACGCGATTTCACGATCGATACCGTAGTGATGTTTCATCATCACTTCCATGAACAGCATGGCCGTATCTTCATAAATTGATGAATAGGCATAGTCATCACTGGCGCCATCGTTTTCAAATTCAATGCCAACTTGTTGCGGCATCAGGTTGCGTTGAGAGGCTGTGGCATTTACACCGTCGTAAAGCACGTCCGCAAGGTCCAGCCACATCTGTGAATTCAATGGTTGAAAGCCGGTTAATTGAGTAGAAACATGGATGCCATTTGCGTTTGATGCAGCTTGCTGAACAGATAGCGTGGAATTCAGGGTTGCAATTTTTGGCGGGGGAAAAAAATCATTGGCGTGGGCCAGTTCATGGAAAAGAAGACTTGCCATGGGTTTGAGGATGTCGTCGACAGATCTTGATTCGTTGCCGTACAACGAATAATAGTCCCATGCATATGCCGTGCCTTCAACGTAACGTACCAGGCTGACAAACCCCAGATCGTCACCATAATTCGAGCGGTAATCCGGGGTTTTGGATACGGTGGCCTTCTCAGCGTTGGTTAACCAGAGATTGGCAGGGTCAATATAAATGGCCCCGGTTAACGCGGTATAAATAGACGGGCGAACATCAGCGGCGATGACGATTGCCGTGACGGCCCTGAATAAGGTAAGTACATCAGCCGGCATTCGATCCAGAACCTGTCGAAAGCGGGTGCCCATCCAGTCATGAGAAACTACGGTTCGGGCGAGAATGTCGTCACTGGAAGGATTGCTGACTTGTTGGGCGAGCAGTGGGAGAGTATCCAGGCGGCATGACTGGCTGCTGGTCTCCGCGAGTACACAGTCAAGGAGAACAGAGCTGTAAGGGGTATTCGGGATGACGACACTCAGCGCAGGCGGGGTCGCGGGATTGCTTCCCGGCTGCTCGGCAACAGTGGATCCGCCGCCACCGCATGCAACGATCGTTAAACAAAGGGCCAAAATGAGGGCTACAGGAGCCAATGGCATAGGGAAATCATTTTTTGTTTCGGGTCAGATTAAAAATCCTGCGATCAGGTGCCGATGTTGGCTTATTCAGTTTTCCCGCTTGCATAGGGCGGAAACGGCCCAAGATGAATGCCGCTGTCAGTGATCAACGTCTCGCCGGTAACGAGACGGGAGCCGGCGCCCATCAGGAAAAAAATCAGGGTTTCGGCGATGTCTTCAGCATGTGCGACTTCCTTGAGTGGCAGGGCTGCGGCCGTCGAGCTGATCAGTTGCTCGTAGGCATCATCACTCATATTGCCCTGTAGCCAGCGGGTCTGAATCATGCCGGGAACCACCGTGTTAATGCGAATTTCAGGAGCGAGTACATGGGCGAGTGACTTGGTCATCAGATTCAGCGCTGCTTTGGACGCAGCATACGGGATGGATGATGCGATCCCGGTTACACCCCCGATCGATGAGTCGTTGACGATCGCGCCGCCCACCTTGCGCATATGTGGTTCGACAGCGCGGATCATCTGGTATGCACCAACAACGTTGACGGCATAGATGTTCAGGAAATCTTCCTTGTCAATGCCGTCTAACTGCGGGTACGGGTTGAATTTTGTTCGTGCCGCATTGTTGACCAGGTAATCGATTCGCCCCCATTCATCGCCCGCGGCCTGCGCCATACGCCGGCAATCGGCATCCTCTGACACGTCGGCCTGCACCGTGATCGCATCAACCCCTTTTTCGCGGCAGGTCGCTGCCGTAGCCTCCGCTTCGGCCTCGCTGCGCGTGTAGTTAATAATGACATTGCAGCCTTTTTCAGCCAGCAGGATTGCTGTGGCAGCGCCGACGCCGGTAGCGGAACCGGTCACAATGGCGACTTTTCGTTCTTGATCAGACATTCTCTTAATCCTGTGTTGTACACACTATGCTTGCGCGTCTTGCGGCGATGATTATACCGGCCCGTGTAATTTAAAGAGTATCCTCGTTTTCATCGACGCCACGGTACAGATTCTGTATCCGCACCAACATTCAGGACTGGATGTGCGGCAGGTGGATGCCCTGATTAAACTCATAGATGGTGCTACCTCAGGTTATTGGGTGTGCTATCTTTCCTTTCCCCGCAGACCGGGGTATAAAAAACATTAGAACACACAGGAGTAATTTCATGGCTTTCAAGGATATGCGCGAGTTTTTGTCCATGCTGGATGAACGTGGGCAGCTAAAACAGGTCGATATTCCGTTGAAGGTTTCGCGTGGTGATAATGAGTTGCAGGAGTTAATGCGCCATCTTGCCGAGATTGACGGCCCGGCACTCGTGCTGAATAACCTCACAGGTTATAACACGCCCGATATCCCGGTTCTGTTTAACCCGTTTGGTACCCGTGAACGTACTGCCATGGTGATCGGCTCGGATAGTCCGCTCGAGGCCAAAAAGAAGCACGCCGCTATCCTGGGTGATCCGTCATGCTGGCATGAACCGGTGACTTTCGACGGCGATGCGCCCTGTCAGGAAGTTGTCATCAATGAGGAAGACATTTCCCTGGACAAGCAGCTACCGGCCGTCTGGTTTGGTCGGGAAGGTGCTGCGTACATTTGTGGTGGCGTCGTTGTCAGCAAGGATCCTGAGACCGGTGAGCGTAATGTCGGCTGGTATCGGCTGACACAGTTCTGGCAATGCGAACATCCCACCGGTGGCACGTATGATGACGAACGGCAGAAGAAGAAGCTGTCGATCTTCGCATTCTGGAATCCACCGATGAGTCATATTGGACTGCATCTCGCCAAGGCACGCCGGATGGGTAAGCCGCTTGAGATTGCAGTCGCGAACATCTGTGATCCAACGATTCACATGGCAGCGGGTACGGCCATTCCGTTTGGTCAGGATGAGTTTGCCTTTGCCGGCGGTTTGCGCGGCGAAGCTGTCGAACTCGTGCAGTGCAAGACCGTAGACCTCGAGGTACCGGCATCAGCCGAATACGTGATTGAGGCGGTGATTCCGGCGGAGAATAATGACGACATCATCGGTTGGCATTCCAACTCGGTCGGGTATTACGACAAGCACCAGGTTTTTCCTGTCGTTGACGTCAAGTGCATCACCCATCGGAAGAACCCGTATTGGTATGCAACGATGGAGATGATGCCGCCATTTGATCATAACTTCATCGCGTTGCTGCCGGTTGAAGGCGAATTACTGGCTGACCTGCAGCGCAAGATCCCCGAAGTTAAAGATGTCGTCGTGACACCGAATATGACTTACATCGTGCAGTTGTCTGTCGACGGTGTGAACAAGCCGCACCCGTACTTTGGCAAGTTTGTGTTACATGCCGTATGGGGTGCGCAGGGTCGTTGGGGTCGCGTGGCGAAGATCGTGGTCGTGGTCGGCCCGGATGTTGATCCGTATGACCTGACCTCAGTTGAGTGGGCGATTCAGACGCGGGTCCAGCCGTATAGCGATACNATCGTTAACCAGTCGGCNCAGGCGATGGTTCTCGACCCGTCTGCACCGAAGGGNGCGCATGGNTTTGGNGTCATGTCCGAACAGATCGGCTTCGATGCNTTGGTTAAGGTTCCGGAACGTTTTGATGATTANGCCGAAGTCAGCCAGGCCGACCCGGAGAAGGTGAGGNTAATTGCTGAAAAGATGAAGGATATTCTTGGCTGAGATCCGGATAGACAGGGATTATGCAAAAAATTTGCATCTATGGTGTCGGAGCGATTGGAGGATTGCTGGCGGCCCGTATCGCCTTATCAGGACAACCGGTCACAGGGATTGCGCGCGGCGCACAACTCGATGCGATTCGGCGTAATGGGCTGACCTTACTCGCAGACGGCAAGAGTCATCATGCAGCGATCGAATGTGTCGAGCGACCGGCCGATGCCGGGCCGCAGGATATTGTCTTTATCACGTTAAAGTCGCATATGCTGCCGGCGATTGCCGCTGATATCGTCGCGTTGCTCGGTCCCGATACCGTGGTGGTGACGGCCACCAATGGTATACCGTGGTGGTATTTTTCGGGTCTTGATATAGACGCCCCGGTGCCGCTCGACAGCGTTGATCCGGGCGGAGCCTTGTGGCGAAATATTGGTCCCGAGCGAGCCATTGGTGCCGTCGTATTTCCGGCTGCCCGGGTTGTCGAGCCGGGTGTCATCGAACATATCTTTGGTGACAGCCTGGTGGTAGGAGAACCGGATGGCCATTCGAGCAGCCGGATCCGTGCCTTGTCTGTGATTCTTGAGGAGGCGGGTTTTGTGGCACCGATTCACGAGAATATCCGCGCAGAACTCTGGACGAAATTGATTGCCAATGCGGCCTATAACCCGGTTAGTATTTTGACCGGCGGTACGATCGGCGATTTGCTCGATGATCCGGGTACCTCCGCCGTGCTCAAGAAGCTCATGGACGAGTGTACTGCAGTTGCGAGTGCGCTTGGGGTGGGTGCAACGATGGGGCCTGGTGTAGTGCTGGAACGAACCAGGGTATTTGCCGCTCACAAGACGTCGATGTTGCAGGATCTTGAGGCCGGCCGGTCCGTTGAACTGGATCCGATTGTCGGTGCGGTGCATGAGATGGCCGGTCGTATCGGGGTTGACACTCCGGCACTCGATTTTGTGGTGGCCCTCGCGGGGCAACGGGCAAGGCTTGCGGGTTGTTATTGAGGTTGTCTTGCCGACATCAGCCAGGCAGGCAAATTAGCAAGGCCTGCGCTCAGGGGTTTCATGGGTTATAGCATCGCACAAAAAATTATTGCCAGGGCGGCAGGCCGTGATTCGGTCACCCCCGGAGAGATTGTTACCTGTAGTGTAGATCTTGCGTTACTGCTCGATTCGGGTGGTCCGCGGCGTATCTGGCCGCGTCTGAAAGAACTTGGCGCAGGCGTCTGGGATCCGGACAAGATTGTCGTCGTGACCGATCACTTTACGCCGGCCGTCGATGCCGAGTCAGCTGCAATTTTGCAACTGACACGTGATTTTGTCCGGGAATTCGAGATTCCGCGGTTCTTCGACATGCAGGGTATTGGTCATGTCGTACTGACCGAAAACGGCTTTGTGCAGCCCGGCATGTTCGCCTGCGGCGGCGATTCGCATTCGAGTAATGGGGGCGCGTTCGGCTGTTACATGGTTGGTTTCGGTGCCATCGAGATGACCGGTGTCGTCGTGACCGGTGAGATCTGGTTGCAGGTGCCCGAGACTGTGCGTGTGAACTGGTCTGGTGCATTCGGTCCCGGTGTTGCGGCCAAGGACATCATGCTGATGCTGTGTCGCGAGCTAGGGATTAATAATGCATTCAAGGTCATTGAGTTCGGCGGTGATACGGTTGCGGGGATGACGATGAACGAACGCGCGACCCTGACCAATATGGCAGCCGAGATGGGTGCAGAAACCGGTATTGTCGAACCTGATGACACGACACTGGCGGCCATTCGGGCCGGGGGCCAGCATCCGGATGCTGCTGCGCTCGACTGGTGCAGCGATGCCGATACCGACTATGAGGCCGTGCACAACTTTGTGGCAACAGAACTGGCGCCACAGGTTGCAGCGCCTCATTCACCGGCTAATTCCGGACCGGTGGGTGAGGTGACCAACGTACGTGTCGATCAGGCTTATATCGGTGCCTGCGTGGGCGCCAAGCTGTCCGATCTGCATATGGTTGCCGAGGTACTGAACGGGCGAACGGTTGCCGGGGGTACGCGCCTGCTGATTGCGCCGGCCTCGCAGCAGGTTATTGTCGACGCAACCACTGACGGCACCATGAAGATACTGGTCGATGCCGGCGCTTACTTGTTGCCAACCGGTTGTGGTGCTTGCGCGGCACTGGGTGCCGGCATCCTGGCTGAGGATGAAGTATGCATCTCATCGACAAATCGTAATTTCAAAGGCCGGATGGGAGCGAATTCGGCATCGGTGTATCTCGGCTCACCGTATACGGTCGCCGCCTCGGCGGTCGCCGGGCAGATTGCCGATCCGCGGGAGATGCTGGTATGACGAGCATATCCGGTCGCGCCTGGGTATTCGGAGACGGTGTCAATACCGATGTCATGGCACCGGGGCTATTTTTCAAAGCTCCGCTCGAAGTCCTGGCGGCGCACTGCATGGAAGCCATCGAGCCGGCCTTTGCAGCGAATATCGTGGTTGGCGATATCGTCGTAGCCGGTCGCAACTTCGGTGTCGGCTCGGCCCGCGAGCAGGCACCCATGGCGCTCCAGCATCTCGGTGTCGGCGCGATCCTGGCCGAATCCTATGGCCGGATCTTTTATCGTAATGCGCTGTCTTTTGGTATTCCGACGCTGTTGTTTCCCCAGGCCGGTGAAATCGTAGCGGGTGACGAGCTGGTGATCGATCCACTGGCCGGGCGTATCGAGAATCGAACCCGGGCAAAAATGTACACTGTTGCCGGTTTGCCCGAACACCTGATGGCTATGGTCAGTGCCGGCGGACTCATGCCCTACCTCAAGCAGCGTTTATCCGCACAAGGAGCATCCTGATGTCACATGCCCGCAAGTTCAGACAGCAGTTGGCAGCGCCGGGACCGATTGTCGCTCCCGGTTGCTTCGACGGGCTGACTGCGCTGTTGATTGAACAGGCAGGTTTCGGCTGTGCTTACCTGAGCGGCGCGAGTATTGCGTTCACGCGTCTCGGTCGTCCTGATATCGGTTTGACGACCATGACCGAAGTGGCCAACGTGATCAGCAACATTCGCGAACGAGTCGATATTCCGTTGCTTGTCGATGGCGATACCGGGTTTGGTAATGCGCTGAACGTCAAGCGTACCGTTCGCCTGTTTGAGCGCATGGGCGCATCAGGTATTCAGCTTGAAGACCAGACTCTGCCGAAACGCTGTGGTCACCTTGACGGCAAGCAGCTCGTGCCCGTCGGCGAAATGCTCGGCAAGATTCGTGCGGCCCAGGACGCGCGACTGGATGCTGACACCGTGATTATCGCGCGTACCGATGCGATTGCCGTGACCGGTCTCGATGAAGCCCTGGAACGGGGTAACGCTTACATCGAAGCGGGTGCCGATGTATTGTTTATTGAGTCGCCACTCGATGATGAGCAGTTGACGGTTGTCGGGCAGACGCTGGGCAGTAGTATACCGCTGCTTGCGAATATGGTTGAGGGGGGCAAGACACCCTTGCATAGTGCTGATGAGCTTGCAGCGCTCGGTTTCAAGGTGGTTATTTTCCCCGGTGCCATGCTGCGCATGATCAGTCGGGCGGGCAGTGAATATCTTGCAGCTCTGTATCGTGACGGTACCACCGCCGGTATCATAGAGCGGATGTTTGACTTCAAAACGCTGAACAAGGTTATCGGTACGGACACAATGCTGGCTGATGGCGATCAATATGCGTATAAAAAATAATTAAATAAAACAATAATTTAAATCTATTATTCAAAGTAAATAATTGCCTAGAAAAGATACTTTTTCCTATACAATCACACTATGAGTGCAATACCTGACAGTGGTTTTGAACAGCCACAGAAAAAAACCACCCGGTTTCGTCAACTGCTGGACAGCGGCGAGCTTGAGTTTCTGCTCGAGGCGCATAATGGCATCACGGCAAAAATAGGCGAGGAGGCGGGCTTCAAGGGTCTGTGGGCAGGCGGGCTTTGCATGTCGGCGCAGTATGGGGTACGCGACAGCAATGAAGCGAGCTGGACGCAGGTGCTGGAGATGCTCGAGTTCATGGCTGATGCGACGAGTGTCCCGATCCTGCTCGACGGTGATACCGGTTACGGGAATTTCAATAATGTTCGCCGCCTCGTGCGCAAGCTTGAGCAGCGTGGTATTGCCGCAGTCTGTATTGAGGACAAGCTGTATCCAAAAACCAATAGCTTCATCGACGGTAACAAGCAGCAGCTTGCCGAGATCGATGAATTCTGCAGTCGGATCAAGGCCGGTAAGGATGCGCAGGCCGATGATGAGTTCGCAATTATCACCCGCGTCGAGGCATTCATTGCCGGCTGGGGACTCGGTGAGGCATTGAAACGTGCTGAGGCATACCACGCGGCTGGTTCGGACGGTATTCTGATCCATAGTGCGCTCAACACACCTGCCGAAGTGCTGGCATTCAAGCAGGAATGGGCTGACCGCTCGCCCGTGCTCATCGTGCCGACGAAGTATTACGCGACCCCAACCGAGGTGCTGCGCGAGGCCGGTTTCTCGATTGCGATCTGGGCTAATCACATGTTGCGCGCCGCCATTACGACGATGCAGGAGTGTGCTGAAACCCTGGCACGCGAACAAAACCTGCGCTCGATAGAGGACCGGGTCGCATCGGTCAAGGAAATTTTCCGGCTGCAGGGCGCGTCCGAATTGCAGGCCGCCGAGGAACGCTATTTGCCGAAGGATACGCCGGCGCAGGCCATCATTCTGGCTGCATCCCGCGGTGCTGCCCTCGGCACGCTGACCGACGAGCGACCCAAAACCATGGTAGAGGTGCGCGGACAGCCGTTGCTCGGACATATCGTCACGGCCTACAACGCATCGGGGATCAAGGACATCACGGTGGTGCGCGGCTACCGGCCAGAGGCAGTGAACCTGCCGGCACTTAAATATGTTGATAACCCGGACTTCGCCGATACCAGCGAACTGCTGTCGCTCGATTGTGCGCTAAAAACGGCAGCTGAGGGTGAAGCCCATGGTGACCTGTATATATCGTTCGGAGATGTCATCTTCAAGCGTTACATTCTTGATGGCCTGGCAGAACTGGCAGCCGACTTTGTCATAGCCGTCGATACGGACTGGAGTGAGTCGGTTAACCGTGGCCGTGCGGCTGATTATGTACGTTGTTCCGAACCGTATTCACGTCATACGTTTTATCGAGAAGTGAACCTCGAGGCCGCCGGCGAGAAACTGGGTGATGATGAGATCCACGGTGAGTGGATGGGTGTACTCAGGGTGTCGGCAAGCGGGTTGGCACTTTTCACAGCCCTGGTCGGTGAACTGGCGGCACAGCCTGAGAACCGCTGCGGCAAGTTGCACCAGGTGCTCGATGAACTGGTTCGTCGCGGACAAACGGTGCGGGTTGTTTATACGACCGGGCACTGGCTTGATGTAGACAGTCTCGATGATGTGCTGGCCGCGGGCAGCTTTGCATGATCGGGGCTGGCGCGTTCATCCAGCGTGCTCGTGCGCACGGCTTTTCTCTTTATACCGGCGTGCCTTGCTCGTACCTGAAGCCTTTTATCAATTACGTCATCGATGCGCCCGACCTGCGTTATGTCGGTGCTGCGAATGAGGGTGATGCCGTTGCTGTGGCAGCCGGTGCCGAGCTGGCCGGTCAGCGGGGGGTTGTCATGTTTCAGAACTCCGGTTTCGGAAATACGGTTAACGCATTGACGTCTCTGACCCACACGTTTCGCATCCCGGTGCTGATCATCGTGACCTTGCGCGGTGAACCCGGCGGCCCGGCCGATGAACCGCAACATGAGTTGATGGGGCAGATCACCGGTGATTTGCTGGACCTGATCGGCATTAGCTGGGACTGGTTCCCGACCGAAGCAAGCGGGATCGAGCCGGTACTCGAACGGGCTATGGCGACGATGGATACCGAGCGTCGTCCATTTGCACTAATCATGCGCAAAGGCAGTGTCGCAAAGCATGCATTGCAATCAGTTGCACAGGCCCGTTCGCCTCAAGTGCAACCGATGGATATTCCGCTGCCGACGGTACAGCGCTCAGATATGCTGGCCGCCGTGCAGACCGCCGTGGGTACGGAGACGATCGTTATCGCAACTACCGGCTATACAGGCCGTGAGCTGTATGCGCTCGATGATCGGCCCGGCCAGTTGTACATGGTCGGTTCAATGGGGTGTGCAGTCAGTCTCGGCCTGGGTATTGCGCTTGCGTGTCCTGCCCGGCGCGTTGTGGTGCTCGACGGTGATGGCGCATTGTTGATGCGCCTGGGTGCATTGGCAATGCTTGGTAATGAACGACCGCCTAACCTCGAGCATGTTCTGCTCGACAATGGCATGCATGAATCGACCGGCGGGCAAACGACACTGTCAGCGGGGGTCGATTTTTGTGCACTGGCCGGTGCCTGCGGCTATCCGTCTGTCGTCACGGCGGCGGGACCGGATGAACTTGGCGCGCAACTGAAAACGCCGGCCGGCCAGCTCAGGTTTATCTATGCGCCGATCCGGCCCGGCGTGCCGGATGGTTTGCCGCGCCCGACCGTTACACCGGCCGAGGTTGCCGACCGGTTACGCGCTCATATCTCTGCAGGAGGCTGATAGCGTGACAGCAAAACGTAATATCCTGCTTAATCCGGGCCCGGTTACGCTGACCGACCGGGTACGCAAGGCATTGATTCGTGATGACTGGTGTCATCGTGAACCCGAGTTTGCTGAACTCACGCGGGAGATTAATGCTGAACTTATACGGGTCTATCCGGGCATGGAGGTGGATTTTTCTGCCGTCATGATGACCGGTTCGGGGACCAGTGCGGTCGAGGCGATGCTGGCGAGTTTTGCGCCGGATACCACCACCACGCTGGTACTCGCCAATGGTGTGTATGGTGAGCGAATGGCCAAGATGCTGGCTGCGCATCGCAAGCCTTATCGCTTGTCGCAGGCTCAGTGGATGGCGCCGGTCAACGTTGATGCGGCGGCTCGTATTGTTGCTGAGCACCCCGAGATTACGCACCTTGCGACTGTGCATCACGAAACGACCACCGGCCGTCTGAATGATCTGGATGCCATCGGTGCGATGTGCAAGGCGCGAAATTTGTCGTTACTGCTCGATGGCGTCAGCAGTTTTGCAGCGGAACCAATCGATGCCGAAGCATGGAACCTGGCGGCCGTCGCCGCGACAGCGAACAAATGCCTGCACGGTGCGCCCGGAATGTCGTTTGTCATTGCTCGCAATGCATTGTGGTCTCAGGTGCAGACCGAGGTCAGCAGTGTTTACCTGGATTTATTTGCCTATTACGCGGGTCAGCATGGTAACGGGTACTCACCGTTCACCCAGGCAGTGCCGGCAGCGTTCGCGTTACAGGCGGCGTTGATTGAATTACGCGAGGCGGGTGGCTGGGCCGAGCGACGCCGCATCTATCAGTTGAGGGCGGCCAGAATAGCCCGAGAATTGGCTTCACTAAATATTCATATGTTACTGAATGAAAAAGAATATTCTTGTGTGCTCCGCTCCTATTTGCTACCCGATGGCTGTGATTACAGCGCCGCCCATGATGCGTTCAAGCGGGCCGGGTTCGTCATCTATTCAGGGCAGGGACAGTTCTCAGAGAACCTGTTTCGGCTTGCCAACATGGGCGCCATCGAGGCGGATGATCTCGATGCCCTTGCAGCCGCATTCGCCGATATCTTCGGGCCATACCAATGATTCGGACCGCCGTAATCCTGGCTGCCGGCATGGGCACGCGTCTGGCTGGTGAGGTAGAGGATTACCCAAAAGGCTTCCTGCGGCTTGGCCGGCAATCGATTATCGAGGAATCGATCGAGCGACTCGTGGCGGCCGGAATTCAGGATATCGTTATAGTGACCGGACATTGCGCCGACCATTACGACCGGTTTGCGGCCGGACAAGATGGCCTGGTGCGAACCGTGCATAACCCGCATTTTGCTGATTCCGGGAGTATGTACTCACTGTATTGCACGCGTGATGTTGTTGACCATGATTTTTTATTGCTTGAGTCGGATCTGATCTACCAGTCACGCGCCCTGACCGAATTGCTGATCGAGCCGGCTCCCGATGCCATCCTGTTGTCCGGGCCAACCGGTGCCGGCGACGAAGTCTGGGTGCAGACTCGTGACGGAAACCTCGTGGCTATGTCGAAGGACCGTAGTGTGCTTACCGGTCCGGTGGCGGGTGAACTCGTCGGCATTACAAAAATTTCCACCCCTCTGTTCGCGTTGATGCGGGAAATTGCCGCTCAGGCGTTCACAGCTTCTTTGCATTTCGATTATGAAACAGATTGCCTCGTTGCTGCAGGGGAGCGAAGGCCCATTTGCTGTCCGTTGATAGCGGATCTTGTCTGGACGGAAATCGATGATCCCGGTCATCTGCAGCGCGCCCGCGAGCAGATCTACCCACAGATAGAGAAGATGGGTGGCTGATTGCTGCTGTTTCAGGAGCAGTTTGGCTTGTGGGAGCAGCGTAACTACAGGATTCCCACCGCAGCTTTACTAAGGTGTTCCGGACTGGTTTCTTCGGTCGCTGATAAAAAACAGGCGACGGGTAAAAACTGACTGGAATAGTGGGTCCAGCCAACGGTAGAGGCGCCCTGATATATACACGCTCTTGTTCTTTTCAATGGCTTGTAACCCTTCTCTGACGACCACATCGGCGTCATACCACAGCCACTTCGGCAAGCTGTTTTTCATCGCCGTGAGTCCCGCGCGCTGATGGAATTCGGTGTGGGTGAATCCGGGGCACAGGGCACAGACTTTGACGCCTGAGCCACGCAGGGTCAGGGATAATTCTTCTGACAATGCAATTAAATACGCTTTGGCCGGTCCGTAGTTAGAGTTGCCGGAGCGGGGGATGCGTCCGGCCACCGAGGCGATATTGATGATCCTGCCCATGCCTCGTTCTTGCATGCCTGGTGCGAACAGGTGACACATTTGCGCTACCGACACCATCATTAATTCAAAAAATCGGCTGTGTACCTGCCAGTCTCTGTCGGTGAGTAAATCGGGACCAGCGATACCTGCGTTATTGACCAGGTAGTCGATATGCAAACCTTGAGTTTCGAGGCTGGTGAAGATCTGCCGGGGTGCTTCCGGTTTGCTCAGGTCTGCTGGCAGAACCAGTGTCTGGACGCCGTAATCATGTTGCAGTTCTGCTGCGGTAGCTTGCAGAGGTTCCGGGTTGCGGGCAACCAGAACCAGTTGGTAACCCTGCGCAGCAAGTTGGCGGGCAAATTCTTTGCCCAGCCCGGCAGAAGCGCCGGTAATTAACGCGGTTTTGTCCATAATTTTATCGGTCCGTATTTTGCCGGGTATTATAGAGGAGGATGGTTATGTCCACTTTCCTTCTATCTCAATTGGTAGCCCCACAGGCTGTTCAAAAGGTAGCTGTCAGTATGTATGCGACCATCGCGGAAACGGGTCTCTTTAATGAATGCGCCGCCTGATCAGTCAGGCTGATAGCGATCCGGTCAGGATTTGACCTGAGGTTTAGTGCTGAATTTGGAAGAAATTCCCGTCGGGGTGATCACCTTGATGGCGTTCAGACCCGACGGGTCTCGATGACGCAAGAAAAAATAATTGGCAAAGCGCCCGGCTCAGGGTGAACCGGCAATGCCCGTTAAACTGCCCTCCGGCGTGCCAGCCATCCCAGAAAGTCCAGTCCCAGCTGAGTCCGGTAAGACCAATATCGACACTATTCTGACCAAGTAGCCAGATAGTTCCAGATTGTTGTGAAACCAGCTCCTGGGGCCGATTGGCTGGTTTTAAAAGTGACCGGGGTACCGTTTCCGGAGGAACCTATCTGGGCGAAATTTTGGATATCAGCAGGATTGAGTGATGCCGGCATCGCATTAACCGGCAGCGGGGCTAAGAATACCATCATGGTGAAAATGTGTATTAACCGGGAGGCACTGGCGAGTGATCGCCAGATTCTGAAATTGCTAATCTGCCGCATCGAGTATTTCCTTGTCAAGCTGGGTGATGACCCTTGATAAATTCAATTCGCGTACATGTTTTCATGGGCCAATGCCTTTACTCGCGCGCGCACAATATTTCGTGCTTAAGCATAATAGTTTCAGCCAGACTCACCAGTTGGGTATAACTGTATTTTTGTTCTGGATAATATTTATTTTTGATAACAGCGGGGTGTGGCTGCGTGACATAAGGACGGAGGATGCTTTTCCCGTACCCGCCTTCGTCGAGTACGGGCGGGCGATAAGCTGGATGCCGATGATTCAGGTTACATCTTGATCTTCGATGAGCAGGGCATAGTCGCTCCGGCTCTTTCCAGCAGCCCGGTTTCATGCTATGAAACGACTATGAAGTCTACGGGATCGCAAGTCTTTATCGAACAGTGGCATCAGGTCTTCGAGCAGAATGATCCCAGCCTGATCCTGCCGCTGATTGATGACGATATCGAGTTCTATTCACCGGCTATTTTTGCGCCGAAGCGTGGCAAGAATGAAGTGTTTGAACTGCTCACTATCGTATTTGAAATATTTTCAGGTTATCGCGTTACTGATACCTGGACGAAGGACAACGAAGTCATATTCGAATTCGAGGTACAGGTGGGCAAATACACGTTGCAGGGTATTGATCGTTTTCGGCTGAATGATGACGGTAAGGTTGTCCAGATGAAGGTCTGGATTCGTCCTTTAACGGGGCTGAAAGAATTGGCGCGCACCGTGACCCGGCGCGGACTTGATGGTCACCTTGCCAATCAGGGTATGGTCAATAAAATGGTGGTTCGTGCGCAGGTTCGCTTGGCAACGTTAATGCGGGCTATTCAAGAAGGGTTTAAGTAGGGGCTCACAGCTGAAGTCACTCCTGCACCAGCGGGTGGTGGGTTCGGCCCGGATTTTTTCCAAATTCGGGGTAATTAACTGACCTGTGCAGCAATAAAATCCAGCTTACCCGTTGTAGAATATCCGCCAGCATCAGTCAGGATTTGATTATGAAATTCAGCCAACGTGAACCTGTCAGTCGGTGGATGCAGGGTGTAGTCGCCTTGTTTCTTGCCATGCTCGCCCTGCCGGCGTGGGCCTATCTGGACCCGGGTACGGGCAGTATGATTATTTCCGCCATTGTCGGGTTGTTTGCGACCATCGGGTTGGCGGTCAAGACCTACTGGTACAAGATCAAGGCATTCATGCGTAAGGATGGAGCAGAATCTGCAGTCCGCGATGAGGCTGAAATTGATTCGGAGAGTTCGGCAGACCATTGAGTGGAATTGGCCGTTTTATCTCGAACTGGCGGCAGTATCGAGCCTTCAAGCGACTGCCGGGCGATGAACGGAAAATTGTTGTCTTTTCCGAGAGCACGCAGGACTGGCACCATCACGCGACGGTTATTGATGAGTTGACCGGCCGACTGGGGCGGTCGATTTGCTATGTTGCATCTGATCCGACCGACCCTGGCTTGCGTCAGGACAACCCCGATATTCGCCCGTTTTGTATCGGTGATGGATTCTTTCGTATCGTTTTCTTTCAGACATTGCAGGCTGACATCATGGTCACGCAGTTGCTGGATCTCGATAACAAGGACCTGAAGCGTTCCGTACACCCGGTGCACTATGTCTACATGTTCCATTCACTGATCAGCACGCACATGGCTGATCATGAAAATTCATTTGATCATTACGATACGATTCTGTGTGCCGGACCGCACCAGGCAGAAGAAATTCGCCAGCGTGAAGCGCTGCATGGATTACCGGCGAAGCGACTGGTGCCGCATGGTTATTTTCGGCTTGAGCAGTTACTGGCCGAGCGCCGGGCAGCGCCACCGCTTGGCAATCCAGCGGAAATTCATGTGCTACTCGCACCGTCATGGGGTGAGCGCACGATTCTGAATCTGTATGGTCTGGAATTGACCGAGATTTTGCTCGCAGCAGGTTTTACCTTAACGCTGCGACCGCATTTTCAGACTCGCTGGAAGACACCGGAGGTTCTCGATGCGATCACCGGCCGGTATGGCGAGCATCCTAAGTTTCGATTGATAGAGCAGATGGGGGAGAGTGATTCTTTATACGACTCGCATGTCATGATCACTGACTGGTCCGGGGCGGGCATGGACTACGGGCTTGGACTGGAAAAACCGGTGCTGTATATCGATGTACCGCCAAAGTCACGTAACGACACCTGGCAGGAACTTGGTCTGGAGCCATTCGAGATGTCCGTGCGGGCGAAAATCGGTGCTGTTATTGCACCGCAAGACCTTGCCGATATACCGAATGAGATTAACCGGTTGTTGCACGATCCGGAGCAGTTTCTTGAGCAGATTGCTGCCGTGCGCGAAGCCAGTGTTTTTAACCTTGGTACGAGTGCAACGGCCGCAGCAGACGCGATAATCGCCATCGCTGCCGAATTGGCTGATGAACGGGACAGGACCTGATGCCATGACTGAATTGCGCGCGCCCCGTCGACGTTTACTGCGCTGGATTGGCTGGTTCGGTGTCATCAATGCGGGTTTGTTTGCGCTCGTCGCGCAACGCTACCTGTGGCTCTATCATTTCCCCGGTGATGGTATAGGTATTGTCTATGCGGTACTGACTTTCGTCGGTCACCTGACGTTGCTGGCGGTAGTGCCGATGTTCATCGTGTTGCTGCCATTTGTAATCGTATTACGGGCTCGACGTCTGGTCATGGCGCTTGGCGTCGTCATCGCGGCGTGCGGATTAAGCCTGCTGTTTCTGGATACCAACGTATTCGCCGAGCATCGCTTTCATCTCGGTGCTTTGACGGCCAGCTTGTTCGAGGTATCCACCTGGGTATTCTCAGGCATTCTGTTGGTGATTTTTCTAGCCTTCGAAGCGATGCTGGCGGGGATAGTCTGGCAAAATTTTGCCCTTGCAGACGGTCCCAGGCGTGGTCGAATACTCGCCGTTGTGTTGCTCGGTTGCTGGTTTGCCAGTCAGGCCATTCATATCTGGGGTGATGCCGTCGGGCATACACCTGTCACGCAGTTTACCCGTTTCATGCCCTTGTATTATCCGATCCACGCGAAGCGGGATTTGGCTCGGCTTGGTTGGGTTGACCCGGAAATGGCACGCCGGCAGCGCATGTTGCGCGGTAGTCTCGAGGCAGCTGACGGCCAGTTGAATTACCCGCTGAAACCGCTTAAGTGCACGGCTGCGAATGACGACCTGCCAAATATTATAATCATCCTGATCGACGCGCTGCGGCCGGATGCCATTGATCCGAAACTGACGCCGACGCTTGCCACATTTCGGGCTGACGCCATGTACTTCAACCAGCAGTACAGCGGCGGTAACTCATCGCGCATGGGACTGTTTTCGATGTTTTATGGCCTGCCGAGCACGTATTGGCAGGCATTTTATGACTTGCAGCGTGCCCCGGTCCTGATGGACGAGATCAAGGCACGTCCGTATGACGTCGGTTTGTTCAGTGCGGTTGGTTTCGGTAGTCCGACATTGATCGACCGAACGGCGTTTGCGGGTTGGCCCGATCTGACGGAAAAGCGTCACGATATGGCGGTGACCGACCGGAATAAAATTATTACGACCGACTGGTTGCGATGGCTTGAACAACGCACCCATGACCGGCCATTTTTTGGCCTGGTTTATTACGATCCGCCGATGAAGGATGTAGCGCTGGAGCCTGGTGAGCCGTTGCCGATGGATGACCGTTTCACGCATAACGAAAAGGCGCGCACTCTCTGGCGGCAGTACCGGTTGGCTATCCGTATGCTCGACAGTGAAGTACAGGTTGTGCTGAATTCACTACGTGAACGTAACCTGCTTGACGACACAATCGTCATCGTTACCAGCGATCACGGTTATGAATTCGATGATAATGGCATTGGGCATTACGGACATGCGAGTAATTTCAGTACTGTGCAGTTACGCGCTACGCTGATGATGCATTGGCCCGGCAAGTCGGCCGGTGCTATCGACTACCGGACGACCCATCATGATCTGCCAGTCACGCTGCTCCAGGAGGTGTTTGGTTGCGAGAACCCGCCAAGTGATTACAGTGTCGGGCGTAATCTTTTCTCTGGTCAGTCGTGGGACTGGATGATGGCCGGCAGTTATACCTCGCATGCGATTGTCGAACCCGGACGCGTCATCGTGTCGCACCCGGGCGGATTTGTCGAAGTATTGGGCAGTGACTATCGGCCGGTGCAGGATAAGACACTGAATGTGCAACTGATTCAGGATTCACTTGAGGCGCAGCGTCGGTACCTGAAATGATGCACTGGGTGTTGTTTATCCTGTTATGGCTGTCGTGGTCGGTATCGAGCGCACAGGATGTGACACCAGCCGCTGTCCGGCAGGCCAATGCTCAAGCAGGCCTGCCGGTTCTGTTTGCTGGTGCGGTGCGGTTTCGCTGGCGCGTACCGGGAGATGAGGCGGCATCTCTGCGATTACAGGATCCGGCCCAAGATAGCGTAGTTACAGCTGATGGTGTCGTGACTGAGATCAGGCTCACCGTTCCGGATGGGGCGGCCGTCGAACTGTTGGCGACCTCTGCTTTTATTCCGCCACCCTTGCCGGGTTTCGGTGCGGCTTACGGCTCAGTCTGGCCGGTTGCCATCGACGGGGATGGTCAGCTGGCACTGGAAGCGGGCGAGATAGAATTTCCCGGGCGCTGGGTGGGGTTGCGCAATCGATTTTATACCGTGTTGTTGACCGATATTGAGGCCGGCCAGGTGGTGGTTGATCTTGACCGCGACAATGAGCCGCACCTGGTTATCGTGCCTGCACCCGGCGAGTCTGGTATTTCATTCCGACTGTATGCGGGACCGGTTGAACTGGCCGCACTGCGTGCGGCGGACCCACTGCTGACCGGGATGTTATTTGCCGCGCTATGGGACTGGCTGCGCTGGCTGTGTTTTGGCATGTTGTGGTTGCTGACTCTGATTCATGCAGCTATCGGGAACCTCGGGTTGTCGATTATTTTGTTGTCAGTTGCCGTAAAAATTCTGATGACACCACTGACCAGAACGGCCGATCGGTTGCAGGCATCGGTCAACGCAACAGCTGCACTGCTGCAGCCCGAGCTGGCAGCAATCAAGCGCGACTATAAGGGTGAGGAGGCGCACGATCGGTCGCTCGCCGTGTATAAAAAGTATGGTGTGCATCCGCTGTACACGATGAAGAGCCTGGCCGGGTTCCTGATCCAGATACCGGTGTTCATCGCTGCATTCGATATGCTTGGGGAGAACTTCGTGCTGCACGAGGCCTCATTTTTATGGATGACCGATCTTGCCAGGCCCGACCAGTGGCTCGCATTGCCGGTAACTTTGCCTTTTTTTGGCGGTCATCTGAATTTACTGCCGTGCTTAATGACGGCCTTCACGCTGCTGACATCATGGCTGCAACAGGAAAATGCGTTGACAGCAGAATTAATCCGTCAGCAGCGTACACGGCTGTTCTGGATGGCAGGTCTGTTTTTTTTGTTGTTCTATACATTTCCGGCCGGCATGGTGTTGTACTGGACTACGAATAATGTGTTGGCACTGGTCAAGTTACTGCCCCGGTTGAGGGCTAAGTCAGTAGGCGGGTCGTCGTAAGCAGCTTCCGGCCTCAATGAGCTTGCAGGCCTGATAGGTCGGGTGTAATTTCAATTTGCGGACCGGGTTCTTTATTCTGTATCTGTTGGGTTTGGCAGGGCATGCGGCCAGGGGTTCAATGGTTGGTCAGTGCACTAGTAATTATCATCTTTTTCATGGGCTTATCTTGTATTTTTAGTGAACCGTGGCAGAATATGGTTCGATGCGGACGAATATGCAGGAATTTTTGATACAGCATGTAACCGGTAGTCCAGATCGCAAACTGGTATTGCAGTGGGAGGCGATACCGACTTGAATCACATGTCGACATTGACCGGCCTGCAAAAGGCGTTGCAAGGCGGCCGCAAGAACGGCGCTGTGGACGTTATTTTCACCAAACTTGCCGTTGATCTGCAAACGCTTAATGAAGAGACGGTCGAGGCTGAAGTGCCCGCGCATCTCGAAATTCTCTGTGAAGCTATCGGCTGTGACGCTGTTTGTATCGGCCTGTTCGATCCCGGGGTCATGACGCTGGAACGTGTTTTCTCTGCTCGCGCAACCTTTTCCGGATGCAATCCTGAAGTTCTGCAGGGGAGATCGCTCGATGACCTGCCGTGGCTTGGAAGTTGCCTGGGGCATCTGCGTCTGCATGGTATTACCGATACTTCTTCACCTGAGTCCGATCAGCAGAGCGATGCGGAAGTTTTTGCGAGTCTGCACATCGGGGCGACAATGCTGGTTGGCTTCGATGTGCGTGGTCGCAAAGCTGGTTTTATGGCCTTTTTCTACGGCCAGCCGCAGGCTGACTGGAATGTTGAGCACCAGTTACTGCTCAAACTGCTCAGTACGAGTTTTGCATCGGGTCTGTCACAGTTACGGACGGCAGCAAGTCTTGCTGTTGTCGAGGAGCGTGATGCGCTGTTGATTAGCACAGCGAATGACGGCACCTGGGATTTTGATGCGATCAATAACGTCATGCATTATTCGCCACGCTGGCGAGCAATCATGGGGTTCTCGCAGGAAGAGATAGAGCGCGAGGCGCCGGACTGGAAGAAGCTCGTGCATATGGGTGACCTTGCGCGGGTACAGATAAAATTGCGTGAGCACCTTGCCGGTAAAAGCGAATTGTTCGAGAGTGTGCACCGGATGCGCCGCCGCGATGGTCAATGGCGCTGGGTACAGTGTCGTGCAAAAGGCTTGCTCGATGACCAGGGGCGGTTGAGAAGACTGGTCGGCGTGGAAACTGATATCACCGAACAGAAAGTTTACGAAGAGGCGCTGTTTCGTGAGAAAGAGAGTGCTCAGATCACACTGCAGTCAATCGGCGATGGTGTTGTGACCACAGATGCGAGTTGCAATATTGAGTACATGAACCCGGTTGCAGAAGAACTGACAGGTTGGTCGGTTGATGATGCGACTGGCTGTCCGATTGATGAGGTATTCAGGGGTTTCCATGAGGAGACCTGTGAGCCGCTTGAGAATCCGCTGGCGGTTGCCATTCGGCGTAACCGGGCAATCAAATCGGTACGCCCGACGCTGCTGATCCGCCGGGACGGTAACGAACTGTATATAGAGAGCACGGCATCACCGATTCGTAATGATCGCGGTGATGTATCGGGCGGGGCACTCGTATTTCATGATGTGAGTGAGGCCCGTGAACTGAATCGGCGCCTGAGTTATCACGCCAGCCACGATATCCTGACCGGACTGGTTAACCGGCGCGAGTTTGAAAATTGCCTGGAACGGGCGTTGAAGAGTGCTAAAGCACGCGAAACTTCTTACGCGCTGTGCTATCTCGACCTCGACCAGTTCAAGATTATAAATGATAGCTATGGTCACAATGCCGGCGATGCGCTGTTAAGCCAGTTGGGTGCGTTGTTGAAATCCAAGATTCGCTGGCGCGACACACTGGCCCGCCTGGGCGGTGATGAATTCGGCCTGCTACTGGAGAGTTGCACGCTTGAGGATGCGATGAATACAGCTGAAATGCTGCGTGAAGCAATCCGCGAGTTCAAATTTACCTGGGATGAACGCAACCTCAGTCTCGGTGTCAGTATTGGCGTTGTGCCGATTACTGCGGAAAATCAGGATGTTGCTGCTCTATTGACAGCAGCTGACAGTGCTGCGCACGCTGCAAAAGAGGCTGGTCGTAACCGGGTCTACAGTTATCAGGAGCACGATATCGACCTGATGCGCCGGCGCAGGGAGATGCAGTGGGCGGCACGGATCAACAACGCACTTGAGGATTCGCGGTTTGAGTTATTCCGGCAGACGATTCAGCCGTTGCAGAAAACTGAGCTCGGCGCGCATTACGAGTTACTGCTCCGGATGCGTGACGAGAATGGCGCACTCGTGTCGCCCGATCTGTTTATTGTGGCGGCAGAACGTTACGGTATTACTCCAAATATCGACCGTTGGGTTGTCGAACATGCATTTCGCTGGCTTGTGTCCGAGGCGGACGAGCGCGAGCGTCTGAGGATGTGTTCGATCAATCTGTCCGGTCAGAGCCTGACTGACGATGGTTTTCTGCCTTTCGTGATTCAGCAATTTCAGCACAGTGGTATTGATGCCGAGAAAATCTGTTTTGAGATCACCGAGACAGCAGCTATTGCCAGTTATGCGCAGGCGAGCCGGTTTATCAATGCTCTGAAGGAACTCGGCTGCAAATTTGCTCTCGATGACTTCGGTACAGGGCTGTCATCATTCGGTTATCTGAAGCACTTCCCGGTCGACTACCTGAAGATTGATGGTAGTTTCGTCAAAGAAATCCTGCATGACCCGATCGACCGTGAAATGGTTCGTTCAATTAATGAGATTGGTCACCTGACCGGCAAGCAGACTATTGCCGAGTTTGCCGAGAATACAGAAATTATCACGATGCTGAAGGGTATGGGGATTGATTATGCTCAGGGTTATGGGGTGTCTGAGCCGCAACGGATTCAAATGGTGATTAACGCCTAGAAGCGGCTGCTTCAATCGAAATCTTTTAATAGATTTTCAAGATCAATTTTCACGGTGTCTTCAAAAATATTTTCTTCCCGCTCTTGTTCCACGGGGGCTGTTTCAGGGATCTTTTTTTCCAGTTCCTCAATGATTAAAGCCTGCTTTTTATACTCTTGTAGTAAAAATCGACTTTGCATCACCAGTTGTTTGTGTTGCAGTCCTTGTTTGATCGCCGTTGCCAGTTCTTTGTGGTTGCATGGCTTGGTGAAGTATCGGTAGACCTCACCTTCGTTGATGGCCCGAATAGCTGTATCCAGATCGGCCTGTCCGGTCAGGATCATGCGGATGGTCTGGGGATATTTCTTACGGACTTCAGCCAGAAATTCAGAGCCCACCATTTCAGGCATCTGTTCATCGGATAGCACCACGTCAATGTCAATGCGCTCAAGAATTTCCAGTCCTTCCCTGGCTGAATTCGCAGCGAAAATATCCCAGGAGTACAGTCCCAGTGACCGTGTTAGTGCTGCCGTAATATTTGACTCGTCATCTACCAGAAGTACTTTGGTGTTATGCATTGTTTGATCTCAGAGAGTTGCTTCCTGATCAGGCCATCTCGGATTCAGATGTCATTTCACGCCACGTTTGGACTTTGTCCTGCATGCCAATTTCTTCAAGATAATCTTCATCTATTTCTGCCTCGTTAACAAGACAGTTTGCAACAAATACTGCTTCAAGGATACCGGATTCTGTCCGTTCAGGAACCCTTGAAGGCTCATGATGATTCGTGACTGCTTTAACGATGGGGTAGGGCAAACCCCAGATGCCCAGTAAGTAACCGCCAATTTCCGCATGCGTGATACCTAACAATTGCCGTTCAGCAACATGAACCGGAATCTGTTCGGTGGTGGCCAAATATCGTACCGCAGAAAATTTGTCCGGTAACTTTTCCGCCAGGATGAGTTTGCCTATATCATGGAGCATGCCAGCCATGAAAGCATCCTCAGCCAGGGAATGGTCAGTAACTAATTGTCTGGCCACTGCTGCCGTGTGGAATGCATGGTTGCTCGCAGCTTCGATGGAGAACCCTTGGGTAATTCTAGTGACCCTGGAATCTTGAAAAACTTTGACAGACAGGGCGAGATTTTTCACCATTTGCAGTCCGAGTTGAACTACTGCTTGCTCAATAGTTGAAATTTTTGTCGCATGATTAAAGAAAGCCGAATTTACAAGTTGCAGGATTTTTGCCGACATGGCGATGTCATGTCTGATGATGCCGGCAATATCACTTGCTGAGCTTCTTTCGCTTACCAGTGCTTGCATCAATTCCAGATTGTACGTCGTCAAAACATTGTGGACTTTCAGCCACCTGATTTAAGAGACACATTAGCTCATCTGGGTTAGTTGCAGCACCCGGTTATCGTA
>NZCC01000001.1 GCA_002688175.1 Chromatiales bacterium | reverse complement strand
AAACGCTGCTCCATGCGGTGCTTATTGGTGAATACTCCTTTGTCGGTCATACCCATCCTCCCTACACGAACATGCTGCTGTGCTCAACGCCGGAGAGTGGAGTGACTGGATTCCGGTGCATTTTCAGATGGTGCAGGGGCTTGTTGATGTGCCCGGGATGGTGCGGCTGTTCCTGAAGCAGGCGTCCCCACACCTCGAGTTATATATCAGCCCGGTTAACATTGATCCTCGCGATGCAGCCCAGCCGATCGCAAACCCGGCAGAATATGCATTCGAACTTGCGGAAGCCGCCGGTCCGTTTTATACCC
The DNA here is from genome assembly GCA_002688175.1 of Chromatiales bacterium. Lineage (GTDB taxonomy): Bacteria > Pseudomonadota > Gammaproteobacteria > Steroidobacterales > SMWD01. The sequence continues at coordinate 16,294 of NZCC01000001.1, read as the reverse complement.
AGGAAATGCCGGAGGATACGAAAGCGCTCTCGGCACATGTACTAACACCTGACGAATTTCTTGACCAGTCGGGGCTCGTAATGGACGAGCGTCGTCAGCTGTTTCGTCATGAACTGACGCGTTTTCGGGCCAGTGCCGGTGATCGCTTCATGTTTTTTTACCTGAGCAGCGTCGACCAACGTAATCATATGCTGGCCCGGCAGATGGATGCGGAGCACCCTTTTCATGATGAAAATACGCCGGCTCGGCAGGAAAATGCCATGCGCAAGATATACGGCGAAGTCGATGAAATGGTCGGCTGGGCGATAGAAATTCTCGGTAACGAAACCACGTTGATTGTTATGTCCGACCACGGTTTTGCGCCGTTCCGCCGGCAGGCAAATCTGAACAGCTGGCTGGAGCAGAACGGCTACCTGGTGCTGAAGAATCCGGAGAAACGCAACGAGTCTGAGTGGTTGCATGGTATCGACTGGACGCGCACCAGGGCATTCGCCATCGGATTGAATTCTTTGTACATCAACACACGCGGGCGAGAGCGTGATGGTCTGGTGGCGCCGCAGGAACGTGAAGCGATGGCGCGGGAGATTGCCGCCAAGCTCGGAACATGGAAAGACCCGGAGTCCGGTGACTTGGTGGTCACGCAGCCGCTGGTTCGCGAGGATGCTTACTCGGGTCCGCATCTGGATAAAGCGCCAGATGTCATTGTCGGGTATGCGCGTGGCTATCGGGCGTCGTGGGCGACAGGAACTGGCAAGGTGCCGGCTCTGTTGCTGGAGGATAATGACCGGGAGTGGAGCGGTGATCATTGCATGGACTCGCGGACCGTGCCCGGCGTATTGCTGTCAAATCAACGATTGATGAAAAAAAATGCCAGTCTGCAGGACATGTCCGGCACTATTCTGCGGTATTTTGAGATTGAGCCTCCGCCGGCAATGCAGAAGCGCAATTTGCTTTGACCATAAAGACAATCGCAGATAGCCAGAGGGAGACAACGATGCTTGGAAGCAAGAAGATCAAGATAGATAAAGATCTGTGGGAAAAAATAAAGTTACTTTCGGAAGTGGCAGGGTATTCTTCACCTGATGAATTTGTAATCCATGCGCTCGAGAAGGAGCTCGCGGAGTTTGAAGATGCCGAATCCGATGAGGAAGTTCGCAAGAAATTGCAGGGACTGGGTTACATCAGCTGAACTCAATGACTACCTGGTCGGCAATTAACGCGGCGTACAGCGCTGTTTTCAATCTGTGGTTTGAGTTGCTTGCAGCGTTGTCGCCGTGGCTGCAGGTCCTGATCACCGCGTTACCCGTAACTGTGCTCGCGTTGCTGGTGTTTCGGTATGCATCGAACCAGAACGGAATCCGGCTGGCCAAGGAGCGCATAAAGGCCTATTTGCTGGAGTTGTGGTTATACAAAGATGATCTGGGTGTGATGTTACGCGCCCAGGGTCAGGTGTTGCAGTATTCACTTCGGTACCTGGGGCTGTCTTTGGTACCGATGGCCGTGATGATCGTGCCGCTGGGTCCGGCGATCGTACAACTCGAGTCGCAATTTGCATTTCGGAGTATACAGCCCGGTGAAACCACAATATTCACGGTGAGCATGGATACCGACAAACCGGTCAGTGCATTGGATGTCACACTATTGTTGCCCGCAGGCGTTGTAGAGGAAACATCGGCTCTGCGCATCGACAAAACCGGTCAGTTACTATGGCGGCTGCGTGTCGACGAACCTGGCCAGCATGACATTACGGTGACCGTGGGCGATCAGCGGGTTAGCAGGCGCCTGCTTGCAGGTGCCGACATGTACGGTCTGTGGCCGCAAGTATTCAACGCAGCTGACTGGCGCGTTCTGGGCAGTGCAGCGGAACCATCATTGCCAGCCGGTACCGCGGTTATAAGCACCGAAATTGACTATTTGCGCGCGCGAGGTGAATTTCTGGGTCTGTCCAGCGCATCGTGGCTGTTATTGTTGTTTACGCTGCTACTCGGCCTGGTTCTACGCGGACTCTTCGGCGTTACATTTTGATTTATTTGCCGGCTGGGACGTATCCGAGGATAGCGTTAACGATAGATCTTTGCATTTTTGGCGGGCAGCATTCAGTGGACGTCAATCAGGGTCAGAGTTCAAATCGTCATCGTTGTGGGAAAACTCCTGTGTCTTCAGGCGTTCGAGCGTCATTTCCAGTAGTTGGCGGTTGAAGTGAATCAGGTCTGCCACCAGGCCAATTGTGAAGGTCATGAATCCCATCATTATCAGTGCGCTGCCGATAATGAGTGACTGTATGTGGCCGTCTCCCTGGCCCGAGAAATAGAACCACAGAAAGCGGAGGATCGGATAAGCGCCAATCAGGAACAGGGCACAGCCGATCAGGAAAAACACCTTAAGCGGCTGATACATCGCGTACATTCGCACGATTGTCGTGACCTGTTCACGAATGAACTGTGTAACGCTTCGGTACAGGCGTGATTTTCGCATCACAGGATTTGTCGCTACAGGTACTGACGCAATAGCCATGTGACGCTTGCCAGCCTGAATCACCATCTCGATCGTATAGCTGAACGGCGATACAATATTTAGTTGAATTGCGGCTTCCCGGGAAATTGCGCGAAAGCCACTGACCACGTCCGGTACCTCAGTTGTCGATAATCTGCGCACAATCGAACTGCCCAGCCTTTGTAGTATTTTCTTCAGGGGGGAGAAATGCTCAATTCGGTCGGTCTGTCGATCCCCAATGACGATCTCCGCCCTGCCTTCCAGGATGGGAGCGCAGAGCTGCGGGATGTCGAAGCCGGAATACTGATTGTCGCCGTCGGTATTGACGATGATATCGGCGCCAAGCCGCAGGCACGCGTCGATACCGGTTCTGAAGGTAATTGCAAGGCCTTTGTTGCGCTTGTGGTGGATAATATAATCAGCACCGCACTGGTTCGCTATCTCGACCGTTCGGTCGGTGCTGCCGTCATCTATGATAAGGATCTCGACGCAGTCGATCCCCTCTATATTCCTGGGTATGTCGGCGAGGGTTGCCGGCAAAGTGGCTTCCTCGTTAAAGCAGGGAATTTGAACAATTAGTTTCATGCAGCGCAGTCGCGACTATTTTCTACATAATAATAAACGGGAACAATATACGCTGAACCGTTGTTTGGGCAAGGAAATTCCGGTCGGGCTGTGACCCGTGCACGGTCAATTTGTCAGTATCCACCGACCCTGTTGCGTTAGATTGCCCGACCCAGTGTTTCACGTTGTATTCTATGGCCATGGAAATCAAGTATTTCACCCGATTGGCGATGCGCTGATGCCACACATTCGTGTTCTCATCACTGCATCCACATTGCCGCGCTGGGCGGGAGATGCGGTACCGTCTTTCGTTCTGGATCAGGCAGTTGCGCTGATTCGCAGTTCCCCCGTCACAGCCGTTGAGATCCTCGCGCCGCACGACGCAGGCGCGGCCTGCGATGAGATTATGCAAGGGATTCCCGTGCACCGTTTCCGGTATTTTTGGCCAGCGTCGCTGCAACGGCTCGCATATCCGGCGATACTCCCCAATATACGTCAGCGTTGGTGGCTTGCGCTGCAGGTGCCGTTGTTCATGATTGCCGAAGTCTGCGCGATCCTCGCGCATGCCCGGCGTTTCCAGCCAACGGTGATTTACTCGCACTGGTTTACGCCTCAGGCACTGGCCGGGGGCCTGGCAGCCTGGCTTCTTGGAATTCCACACGTCTTTACGACGCACTCATCCGATGTCGAAGTCCTGCGCCGCATACCGCTGCTGGGGCCGGCACTGGTGCGTCGTATCGTGCAATCGTGTCGTGCGTACACAGCGGTCAGTCGGCGCACGGCGGACCGGCTGAAGGATTTTTTCAGGCCGGCTGCCTGGCATTCAATTGGCTCGCGGTTGCGGGTCATTCCGATGGGCGTGAATGTAACCGAATTGTCCGACCGCGGTCCGGCGCGGCAAGCATCGACGCGCCGAATGCTGGGTCTCGGCGAATCGCCGGTGCTGCTGTTTCTCGGGCGGTTGACCGAAAAAAAAGGCCTGCCCGATTTACTGTGGGCTGCGGCTGAATTGCGTCATGCTCGTCAACCCTTCCAGTTGGTCATTGCCGGTGACGGGGAATTACGCGGGACGCTCGAAAAGCAGGTTCGGGAGCTTGAGCTGGGCGAACAGGTTCGATTGCCGGGGTTTGTGACCGGCGAGCAAAAACTGGCTTATCTGGCCGCAGCGAATGTGGTTGTTGTCCCGTCAGCCGTAACCGCATCCGGCGATGTGGAAGGGTTGCCGGTATCACTGATGGAAGGGATGGCGGCTGGTAAGTTATGTGTGGCAAGCGATGAGAGCGGGGCCGATGATGTGATCGCAGATGGCGCGGACGGTTTCATCGTACCAGCGGGTGATCCTGCGACGCTGGCAGCCACGCTGATCAGCGTACTGAAACTCGATCCATCAGCGGCTTCAGCTATCGGTGAGCGTGCTGCTGCACGCGCAAATGAATTCGATTGGGCACACATTGCCGCAGCCCACTACCAGCACCTTTTCGCCGATCTGGATTCGAGTGTGTTGACGACTTCCGCCACAGCCGACTGATAGCACTCAGTGCGCGAGTCTTAACAATCGTCGTAGTCGTATTCGCCACGGGACTCTATTGGCCCGCTGAATTGTGTCCCAGTGCTGCTCCAGTTCGATCGCTTTGGATATTGCTGTCGATACTGGGCCCGCTTCATTTTCTCCGTTGGACTCATCGGCCGGCGGGCTATCGCTCCGGTGTTGCTCAAAGAAGTTGTAAGGGTCGTGCGTAATCCAGGTGTTTTCGCGATGCAGAACTACTGATTGTCGTGGCGGCCCAAAGGGGATGTTAGAGAAAAATGAAATATTGGTCCGGCCGTCCCGCTTCAGACCGTTCTCGCAGTAACCGTTTGCGATCGATCGGTAACGCGGAAAATAGCTTGTTACTTGTGACAAACCATAGGTGGAAAATAACTGGCCCCAGCCGGCTTTGGCGACGCACCAGTCTGTTGCGCTGATTAATAGTGGTCGCTTCCTGGCGGGTTTCAGAAGCGGTGCAAGGTCACGGGCGCTAAGTGCAAACGGCGGGTCGAGAATGATCATCCCGAACTGCTCCAGGTTCGGGACTGATCGGGTTACGTCGGCCATGGTATATCGTTCGGAACCCTGGAATCGCTCATCCGCATCGAATACCCAGACATTCGGGTACTTCAGCAGCGATGGCGTAAACACGGCACCCACGCGTTGCGTACGAGATATCAGGTCGCCAAGCCATTCGAACGTCTCGTCCTCGAACCAGTACTGTTCTCGACTTTGATTTTCTTCCATGATCAATCCTGCGACGGCAAACAGCGCTGAAGTATAAATCAATCGCGGGCAATGGTGCGCCGGCACTGGCGAAGTATGAAATGCAGGTATAAGGCCGCCATGAGGCCGATTCGCGCTCGCGTGATGATTCCTCTCTGCACTGGGCTGCTGCGGTACTCCAGGGTTTCACGAATCAGTCCGTGCCAGCATTTTGGCAAATGGGCAAACCCGTATTCCGCAGCACCGAGTTTGGATGTGATGTCCCGCTCCCTGAGTGTGTAGTAGGTTCTGAGTGTGCCGAAAACGACCCAATCTACGTCAAAGGCATGGCCGAGCTTGAAAAATCTCTCCCACGGCCGCGTCCACTGCGGCCAGTGGTTTTCTACGAGGGTCCGGCTGGTCGCGACGATATCGGCTGCCGAGGTTTGAATTTTTAGCTCTGCGGGTTCCGGGCCGAGCAGAGCAATACCCTGAGTCTTGACCATCCACCACAAGTTGTCGGCCCAGATGGGAGAATTGAAATCGAATATTCCGCTGTCGAAAAATACACCCTCATCGTGATATGGATCCTGATGGTGATACGGATGTGGCGGCGCGGCCCCGATATGCTGGCGGCTGCATTCCGCCTGCGGCACATAGCTGGCCTCCAGCTTCCACTGCGGCCATTCGGTTTTTAGATCCGCATGAATCCGCTTAAGGTGCCCCAGATCCTGCGGGCCGCATGTCCGGGTAGTGACGGCCAGAACATCAATATCGCTGGCTTGCTCGCAGAAAGCACCATATGTGATGGAGCCGTGTAAATAGACGCCCAACAACAGATCAGGCACTTCTGCCTGCAGTCGCTGCAGGTAATTCTGTAGCAGCGGTTTAATCGTTGCGGGAATGCGCGGGTCTGTTACGGTCACGGTAATTAAGGCTGCCCGGCGACCGAACATAACGGATGCAGCGATGCAAGGACGCAATAAAGTGCTTGGTTCACGGGATAGTGATATTTTACCTTTGGTGAATTCATGAGCAGACTGTACCAGTCTGCCTGTAGATTGGTAATTTTTTATGCAGATTCCTGGGTCTGCCGAAAGGGTCTGGAGCGCAAATTGAATTGAGTATTTTGGCCTTCATCATCGTTAATCTGCTCATTTTTCTGAGTTGGCATAGCTGTATATCCGTGTTGCGGAAACTGTCCGTGGGGGAGAGCATAGTCTATGCGGGACTCCTGATGGCGGCGCAGATTGTATTGACGGAGTTGCTGCTCGGTATAGTTGGCGCCCTTACACTGCCGACACTGCTCACCGTAAATTTGGGCGTCAGTGGTGGACTGCTGGTCTGGCTTGTTCTGGCCCGTCGTTCCCTGGCCGCTGAGCGTCTTGCCGGCATGGGCAGGGAATTTATATCCGGCTTTCCGGACGTTATGACGCCCGTCAATGCGGCTCTGATGGTTCTCGGTATTTTCCTGACAATATGGGTTTGTACCGCTGCTTACTTCTTGCCGCCGAGAGGCATAGACGATCTTGTCGCTCACCTGCCACCGATCTATCAATATGTTCAGGACCATGAGATTTCTCTGCTGCCGATCAAGCTGCGTGATCAGTTTGCCATGCCACAGAACGGTGAATTCCTCTTCCTTTGGCCGCTTATTTTCTTTCATGCGGATACTTTCATCGACCTTGTCCAATATGTCGTAGCTCTTTTCGGCGTGGTGGTTATTTTCGCATTAGCGAGAAGATTCGAGGTGGGGCGCGATGATGCCGTGTTTGTCGGGCTCCTGTTCCTTTTTACTCCCCTGGTACTAGGCCAGGCCGGCAGTAACTATGTGGATTTGATAGTCGGCGTTTGTTATTTGACGTTGTTATATGCGGCCATGAGATTTTGGCAAACCGGTGCAATGTTTCATTTGATCATGGCCGGTATTGCAACTGGATTCGGGCTGGGTATCAAACACAATCTCATAGTGGCGGTTCTGGCCGTACAGCCTATGATTGTCATGTGCCTGTGGCGGGACAAACACTTCAGTGCCGCTATTCGGGCCTATGCCTGTTATGTCCTGTTTTCACTGCCACTGGGTACATTCTGGTTTTTGCGTAACTTTCTTGTGACCGGTTATCCGCTTTATCCGTACCAGTTGGATCTTAGTGGATTGCATGCAGTGAGTTGGTCAACCTCTATTAACTTCCCCGGTATTAAAACAGTTACTCAATTGCCATCTAATCAGGCGCTTACGGATTTTCTGCATAGCCCGGTTAATTTTTTTCTAAGCTATATGTTCCAGGATCCCGGTCTGGGCAGTTTCCACGGAGGATTTGGGGTCATGTTCTGGGGATTGGGAGTCCCAGCAATCCTGTTTTGCATTTGCAAAGCGGTACAGGCGGCTATGCGACGGGACTTTTTTCCCGCTCTGTTCTGGGGCCATGTTCCGCTGACATTTTTTGTATATTTCCTGCAAATATCCAGCTCACGCCTGCAATTTAACCAACGCCTGATCCTTGTCGTGGTGGGTTTTGGGTTGTTGGCGCTTGGGATTTTTTTGAAAAAGCTGAGGACTGAGTTTCCGGGTTCGGTACCCGTTATTCGGTCATTCTGCGTGGCCGTTTCAATCCTGGCAGTAGTGCATCTCGCTGGGTATAACTGGCCCTCTATGCAGATCAGGCAACCCGTAGCAGACTGGGCCAGCGGCGAGCAAACCACTGACTACAAATATTTTGCACAAACACCCTGGGATTTGCCGTTACTGGGAGCGGCCTGGGGACCTTTGGATTTTCTGACGCAATCGGGAGATGGTTGGAGTGTCTATACGGCTGCGCCCTGGAGTGTCTCCTGGACAGCACCGGTTTTTGGCAGTCATATTCAGAACCAGGTCTGGAATTTCCGGCAGGAGCCAGTAGGTCTTTTCCAGCAAGAACCCGTGGGGGATTTACGACAGGAACCCGCGAGTAATCCTGATGCATTCATTTTTCATCGCATGAATGACGCCCCTTTGTTTTTTCTCGGCAAAAAAATAACTCCAGAGCATGTATGGTCTGATGGACGTTTTGAGATGGTTACCAAAACACCGACTACATATTTCTGGGTAAATAGCAGCTTGCTTCGCGATTCCGAAACAAGCGAAAAACTGGTCACATGGTATGCGAGGACATTCGCATCTGACATCAGGGTGCTGGAGTCGATTGCCGGCCGCCTGTCAGGCAATGACGCCCTGGTTACCGCATCTGTCTGGGGGCATGGCCTGAAGTATCTGTCTCTGATCGGTACGCTGAAAATGCCTGTCCATATTGTTCCGGACGACAAGGTGAGGAGCCAGGCACAAAGGCTGAAAGGGCAAAAAATTATCCCCCTTGACAAGCCGCTCATTGGATATGAATCGAATTTGGTGGCCCGGCTTAAAACTTCAGTCGGAACGATCGTTTTCTACGAGAACAGAATTCGCTAGTGGACGCTTTAATCGCACAGGGTACTGGCAGAACGGCACGGTTGGTCATTCCGTGGTTATGTTGCGGCGCTTCAATTGGTTTTCTGCTGTGGATCATTTTCAGTAGCTCGGGCGAACTGCACCCGGCGCCAGTCGGATTTCGTCGCTATATGTTCTTTTTTCCAGTGGGGCTGGCAGTTTCCGGAGTGGCGGGTGCGTTACTTTGGTTTTTCGGGGCTTGGTCAGTTGCGGGGCGGTTGAGCTATCTCTCTTGTATTTTCTATTTTGGCTTCCTGAAGGTATTGGGCTGGCCATTTGTCCCGTGGATACTGCTCATTGTGGCGTCGATCGAATTCATGCGTACCCGGGAGGTCCAGGTTGTAACTCGCTGGTTCCTGCTACTATTGCACGTGATGGGAAGCCTTGCCGGTCTCTATATGACTTTTAACCTGGGTCGTTTTCTGCAGCCATGGGGATCTTTCCAGGAGGTTGTCAGAAGCTTATGGTTGCTGGTTTCCAGATGACTGGGCATGCACTTACAATCGGCAGGTATGCAAAAGGATAATCAATTGTTAGCAGTATTCAGGGCTCTGCGGCCACATCAATGGTCCAAGAACCTGTTGCTGATCGTCCCGGCCGTTGCGGCACAGATCTGGATGGAGCCGGATGTTGTCCTGGAGTTGGTGCTCGCTTGTGTCGCCTTTTCCCTCACTGCCTCGGGTGGCTATATCCTCAATGACCTGATTGATTTTGATGCCGATCGCCGGCATCCTGAAAAGCAGTCACGGCCCTTTGCGTCGGGTCAGCTTTCGCTGTCCTGGGGTTTCGTGATGGGTCCCGTGCTTCTGTTCTCCGGTATTGCAGTTGCTTATAGTGTCGTAAACATTCAATTTGGCACGGTTGTCGTGACTTATGCCCTGCTGTCGGCAGCCTATTCACGCTGGATTAAACGGCGCCTGTTACTGGATGTCATGTTGCTGGCGGGATTTTATGCACTGCGACTGGTAGCCGGAGGAGCGGCGGTAAGCGTAGAGGTTTCTTCATGGCTCCTCGCGTTTTCCATGTTCTTTTTTCTTTCCCTCGCATTCGCCAAACGTCTGATGGAGTTTGATTTGTCGGCCCAGGAGCATTTGTCGTCAAGTTCAGCGCGTCCTTATACTTCTGTTGATCGCGATGCCTTCCGTACCATCGGTCCGACATGTGGGCTACTGTCGATACTCGTGCTGGCCCTATACATCAGCAGCGACACGGTTCAGGCGATCTACGGACGGCCGCAGGCGCTTTGGCTCGTTTGCCCGTTGCTCCTGTACTGGATCCTGCGGATCTGGTTCATCGCGCTGCGGGGTGATCTGCATCATGATCCGGTGGTCTTTGCACTGCGTGACAGGGTCAGCTACGCGGTGGCTGGCGCCATCCTGGTGGTTCTATACCTGGCTTCGCGATAGCATCTCGCCGTGGCAATCGGAAAACTTAAATTGCTGCAATCGGCCGATCGGTTGCTTGGCCCGTGGCTTTGCAGGAACCTTAAGCCGACGGCGAAAAAATTGAAATTGACCATCGACGCTACCGATCGGGAGCAGCATTCCGGGCCCATCCCGCCGGAAGAAGTACGGCGGATTCTGGTTATCCGCCCCGGTGGTCTCGGCGATGCGGCCTTGACTTACCCCCTGCTTCGGGCGCTGCGACAGGGCTACCCTGACGCCCGTGTCGATGTGCTGGCAGAAAAGCGCAATGCCGGCATCTTTGAGATCACCGATATCGTTGCCAAAATCCACTGCTACGATTCGGATATGCCGGCTATGCTGTGGCGCCTCCGAGGTGCGCAGTACGACATCATTATCGACACCGAGCAGTTCCATCATTTCAGCACCATTCTCGCCAACTTCTTACGGCCAGGTTATTTGTGTGGTTTTGATACGCTGGGCCGGCGGCGTTTTCAGACACATTCGGTTCCTTACGGTGAAGGCACCTATGAGGCTCAATCATTTCTCGACCTCGCGGAAGCTGTTCTCGGACCGTCGTATCATTTTGACCCGGATCGATATTTCATTGATGTCAAGCCGGAAGCCCGGACCTGGGCGGTCAAGACGATGGAGGCGACGGGAGAAAGAGAGCTGGCGGTCATTGCGCCCACCGCGAGCGGATCTTCCCGCCTTTGGCCGGCCGCCCGCTATGCTGAAGTTACCAGGTGGCTGATTGGCCGGAATTATTTTGTTGTGCTACTGGGTGGTCAGGATGGCATTGAAGCGGCAGGATATATTTCGACGCACAACGATTCCGGCAGGGTGTTGAATCTGGCGGGACGAACAACTCTGGCGCAAAGTGCGGCGGTGTTGCGGCAGGCAAGATTGTTGGTCAGCGCGGATACCGGGGTCATGCATCTGGCGTATGGCATCGGTACGCCGACTGTTTCTCTGTTTGGGTCGGGTTTGCATCGCAAATGGGCGCCGCCGGGCCGCCATCACCGGATCGTTCGCAAGGGTTTGCCCTGTAGCCCCTGCATTCAGTTTGGTCAATTGCCGCCGTGTCCGTTTGACATCGCCTGCATGCGAGATCTCGGTGCCGGAGATGTCATCGCTGCCATCGAGGATTTATTACATGGTTGAATATTGACGAATCGCCGGCAGCTTCAACAGACCCCGGCGCGCTGGTGCAGGGTGATACTATCTTTGAACACGTGAGCGTGGTGCGAGAGAGGCATTTTAAGGATGAGTTCCGATGAGCCTGAGACCAATGAGGTCTATGACGAACAATACTTCAAGGAAACTTACGGCTTTGACGGGCTCAGGAAGTTCGATATTCATTGGTGGTCGATACGCTGGTACGCGAGTCTGGCTGCACGCCGTCTGCGCGCGATCGGCGGGAGCCGTATTCTTGAGATAGGTTGCGGTCATGGTTTCATGCTGGCACGCCTGGAACGACAGTTTGATACCTTCGGCATCGATATCTCGTCCTATGGAATAGAGCAAGCGGCGCGGTTTGCGCCGGACTCGATCTGTGATGTTGCTGATGTTGAAAAATCGTTGCCGTCACAATTCGAACCCGGAAGTTTTGATCTGGTCGTCGCGAAATATGTTTTCGAACATATCAGGAATCCGTTGCAGGCTGTGCGGGTCGCTGCATCGATGCTCAGGCCCGGTGGAGAGTTGTTTTTCTCGGTACCGAATACCGAGTCGATTGGCGCACGGTGGAAAGGCGGTGCATGGTATGCCCATCAGGATCCTACGCACTGTTCGTTACTGGATCCCGAGGAGTGGCTGGCGATAACAGAGGATGCAGGTTTGCAGGTCTGTAAAGAATCCGCCGATGGATTCTGGGATTTTCCGTATATTCGCTGGTTACCGGTTTGGGCGCAGTTCCCGATATTCATCGGGCCGACGGCTCTGGCCTGCCTGAGTGGACGAGCGATACTCCCGCCCCGATTCGGGGAGAATCTGCTGGTATTTGCACGCAAACCCCAATCATCGGATATCAGGTGATGAAGCGCTGGTACTGGTTGATTCCGCTGCTGCTGGCGATCGGTGTCTATTCCCCGGCACCATGGGGTGAGTTGGTCTGGGATGATCCGCTGGTGTTTGAAAAGCAGATTGTCGCGTTCAAGACCATCGGGGATGCATTTTTCCCGCCGGAGGGTATTTTTCAATGGTCGAACAACTATTACCGACCGGTCGTGATTTTGAGTTATATGCTGGACGTCGATCTGTACGGCGATGCGCAAGTTGCCGGTCTGCATATATCCAATGTGCTTTATCACGTGGCCACGACATTCTTCGTCTGGTTGCTGGCATGTCGACTGTTCCGGCACCTGCCGAACGGCTCGACAGGTGCCGTTATGGCCGCAGCTATTTTTGCCGTGCACCCGATCCACACCGAGTCGGTCAGCTGGATTACCGGTCGCAGCGATGTGCTGGCAACCCTGTTCTTCGTGCCCGGCATCTCGCTGGCGCTGTTGTGGCGCGACACCGGCGCCAAATGGGCGCTGGCAGCGGCGGGCATACTTTACATGCTGGCGCTGTTGTCCAAAGAGATCGCCGTCGCGGCGCTGATCATCGTACCGGCCGCGTTGCTGCTGACCCCATCCCTCGCTGACGGCACGGCAGACGGCAATCATTCACGGGTGCAGCCGCCGTCAACATTCACATTTCAGTTTCGTGCCAACATCGGAATGTGGCTGGCGACAGCTGTCATGTTACTCGGGGTTACCGGGCTCTATCTGGCGCTGCGCCACACCGACGGTGTTGCTTATGGAATACAGCTGCAAGCGGGTTGGTTGGAATATGTAGTCCGGCTTGAAAAATCGATTGCGTATTACCTGGTCAAGGTGCTCGTGCCCTGGCCACAGTCTAACCATGTCGCGTGGGAATCAGCACNCGGATTGCTCGCTACAAACGGTGCGTTTCTGATCGCACTGGGCTTGCTTGTTCTGAGTGGCTTGTTCTGGAGGCGGCATCGTGACGGCTTGTTGCTGTTGGTAATGATATGGTTTGGTGCTGCACTTGCGCCCTCTATCGCGGTTGCTGTGCGCCAGATTTCCGGCGAACCCGTGGCCGAGCGCTACCTCTATCTGCCGTCGGTAAGCATGGCCTTGCTGCTGGGGATTGCCTGTTGCCAGCCCCGCCTTGGCAAGTGGTTAAAGCCTGCTACATGGGCAGTGGCTGTGCTCATCGTAGCCTATTCGCTCGGTACCGTGGAGCGTGGGATCGTCTGGGGCAGCAATCTGACACTGTGGGCCGATACGACGGAAAAGGTACCGGATCATGGGCAACCCTGGAACCTGTTAGGAATTGTTTACCTGGAGCAGGCTCACTATCCGGAAGCCCTGGATGCATTCCAGCACGCAATTGATGCGAAAAATAGTGCGGCGGGCCGCTCGTATGCAAAACGCAATATCGCCATCATTTATCATCGTCAAAATGATTTGCAACGAGCAAGGGAATACTATTCCGCTGCCCTGGACGAGAAAGCGGATAATCCCGAGGCGTTTCACGGCCTGGGCGTCATATTGATGACGGAGGCGAGGGATCTCGATAAAGAGGGTGCGCAAAAGGCCCGGGTAGACGCCAGCCTGGCCTTGGCGGTCACCCGGTTCAAAACGGCGCTTCGCCTGAACCCGTTTCACACTGAGGCACGCTGGGGGCTGGCATCGGTTCTTGCTCATCAGGGTCGACGCTACGAAACAAAACAAAAACCTGATCAGGCTATTGTTCAATACCGATCCGCTTTGGCTGAAATCGATACGTTGATCGTACAGAACCCGATGTTTCGGCCTGGTGTCGACATGCGGGATACGCGGTCGGAACTCAGATCTGCGTTGCAACGCCTGTCTGATTAATGTTTCCCATTACTCGCTGTCAGCAGCCCAAAGGTTTTCATCGGTGTGGTTATTTTTTGAGCCGCGAGTCAGGTAGCGCAGGAACGCGAGTCCCAGTAAACCGAGAACAATAAGAACAATGGCCTCTACCGCGCGGTCAATCAAAGCTGCGGACATACTGATGCGCATATCCATTTCGAGACCGGAGCTCAACCCACCCAGCTGCCCACCGATTCCAATCAGCCATTCTCTTAGCCCGATGCCATTTGCCGGCCCGGCCATGATCGAGACCATGTGAATGATTGCAGCCACCCACGCATCGGCCAGTGCGATGGGGCGATCCAGGATGTGGAAAACCAGCCACCATCGTATAGCTGTGACATACAACCCGATCAATTGAACCGTGAGGCACGCGGCCAGGTACGCTGCCGCCGCACCTGTGGAGTCACGTAGCCGAGAATCTACGGCCATATCAGACGGTATTGCGATGCGCAGTATCGGTGTTCCCACGCCGGCTACGATGCCGAGTCCGAGCAGTGATATTACCCACCAGACGATATCAAAGCTGCCATGCCAGATAGTAACCAGAAGGGTGATCAGGCAGGTTGAACAGAAAACAGCCGCGATTACGGCATGGGTTAATGCCGCTGCTTTATAGCCGACGCCGTGAAAAATTTTCAGATAGGTAATGCGACCGATCATGCCTGCCTTGAAAGGCGTGTAATTCAACAGGCCACCGCCGGCAGCGAGTGCCTGCATACTGGCCAGGCTCAGTGGACGTCCGCTGACGAATGGCCGGGTGGCAAGCCAGAATAGAACTCCAGGTACGATAACCCCTGAAAAGGTAACTGTTGCGAAGAGCCCGGCAGTTAGCCACGGTTTGGCGCGCAGCAAAAACCACCAGTCTTCAACGCGCTGCCCCTGCATCGCGTACCATAGAGAAGCGGCAAGTAAACCAATGGCTAACAAGTAGCCGCCGATCTGCAGGGTTGCGCGCCTGTACCGCGAGCGCTTATCCGTTAGCATCGATTAATCAAGTCCACTGAGGTGAATTTTTAAGGTTGCTGATTCTACAGTGATACCGGCGAAAGACCGAGTACCAGTTCATCGTTTCCAGTAGAGGGGTGATACCATCTGGATACCTGAATTCTGGCATGAGGGGCATTAGAGGAATGAGTTCCAGTGAGCCCGAGACCGCCGAGGTCTTTGAGGAACAGTACTTCAAGAAAATCTGCGCTCTGGTATTTGTGCGCAAATTGAACTCATCGGATATCACCCGATGAAGCGCTGGTACTGGTTGATTCCGCTGCTGCTGGCGATCGGCGTCTATTTCCCGGCGCCGTGGGGTGAGTTGGTCTGGGATGATCAGCTGGTGCTCGATAAGCAACTGATCGCGTTCAAGACCATCGGGGATGCATTTTTCCCTCCTGAGGGAATTGTGCAATGGTCAAAAAATTATTACCGACCGGTCGTAATCCTGAGTTATATGCTGGATGTCGGTCTGTACGGCGATGCGCAAGTTGCCGGTCTGCATATATCCAATGTGCTTTATCACGTGGCCACGACATTCTTTGTCTGGCTGCTGGCAAGTCGACTATTCCGGCACCTGCCGAACGGTTCGACAGGAGCCGTCATGGCCGCAGCTATTTTTGCCGTGCACCCGATCCACACCGAGTCGGTCAGCTGGATCACCGGTCGCAGCGATGTGCTGGCAACCCTGTTCTTTGTGCCCGGCATTACGCTGGCACTGGTGTGGCGCGACACTGGCGCCAAATGGGCGCTGGCGGCGGCTGGCATACTTTACATGCTGGCGCTGTTGTCCAAGGAGATCGCCGTCGCGGCGCTGATCATTGTGCCGGCCGCTTTGCTGCTGACCCCGCCCCTCGGTGCCGGCACGGCAGACGGCAATCATTTAAAGGTGCAACCGCTGTCAACATTCGCATTGCAGTTTCGCGCCAACCTCGTGATGTGGCTGGCGACAGCTGTCATGTTACTCGGGGTTACCGGGCTCTACCTGGCGCTGCGCCACACCGACGGTGTTGCTTATGGAATACAGCTGCAAGCGGGTTGGTTGGAATATGTAGTCCGACTCGAAAAATCGATTGCGTATTACCTGGTCAAGGTGCTCGTGCCCTGGCCTCAATCTAACCACGTTGACTGGGGAGCCGTGCCCGGATCGCTCGCTACAAACGGTGCGTTTCTGATCGCACTGGGCTTGCTTGTTCTGAGTGGCTTGTTCTGGAGGCGGCATCGTGACGGCTTGTTGCTG